>JBNGDZ010000225.1:778-7657 GCA_049975765.1 Armatimonadota bacterium | reverse complement strand
TCACAGGAGTGTTTATGAATAATCCGGGCTAGATAATTGGATCCTCGCAGATGGTAGTAATTCAACGAGATGAGAATCATATGGCAATCATGCCTCATCTTGCCAGGATAACCAGCTTTCGCGCAAACTGTGAGGCGATTGTGAGGTGCAGGAGAAGGGGCAGTGCGCCTGCTATGGAACCATACATAACTCGACGTGGGGTCCGCCGTGCGGGGAGTGGACGCGTGTGGGTCTGCCGCCGGGCCGGACTGTGTCCCCACTACGCCTGCAACGGCCGCAGCGTACCGCGGGTGCGCGCGGCCGTTCTTTCGTGCCTCAGGTGCATTCCTCGGGTCATCCCACAGTCGCGCCGGGAGTGGATCAGATGAAGCGCTGCAGCCTCATGCAGGGCGGTGTGCTGGTGCTGGTGGTCGCGCTCATCCTGGCAGCGGGGCTGCCGGCCGGGGCGGCCTACACCAAGTACTATCGGATGACCAACACCACCGGAGACGACTACTGGGGGGTGCGCGCCATCACCCTCGGCGCCGAGAACATCACCCAGACCTACAGCAGCCGAGACGACTGGAATCCCGCCGACGTCGGCTACCAGCTGGTCTCGGGCGTGCTGTGCAGCAAGCTGGTGTGGCTCAAGGAGATCGTTCCCGACACCAAGGTGAGGCGGGTGGCGTTCTCCACCGCGGACAACTCCTGCCGGGTGACCGACCTGCGCTGGCTGAACGACGATGGCAGCCCGGGGCCGGTGATCCAGCCTGACATCAACCACGGCATCCCCGGCAGCGGCGAGGTGCGGTGGAACCCGGAGACGGGCACCTACACGTGGCTGATCATCAACGACACCGACAGCCCGATCAACATCGCGAACATGACCTTCCAGATCCTGGAGGGCGACTGGACGCTGGAGGACCTGGATGGGATGATGTGGCCGGCCACCGCCGCGGAGCAGTGGCCGCCCTACAGCACGGTCGAGACGAACGTGAATGGGGTGAAGGCCAACCACATCCAGCCACTGATCGACGGGGTCAATGATGCCGAGCAGGACCGCTACCTCAGCCCGGATGACGCCGCTGAGCTGCGCCGGTGGCTCGACGGCACCGACCCCGACCACCTCAACTCCGCCGGCGCGATCGCCCAGCTTGAGACTGGCTTGAGCGACTACCAGACGGCACCCCAGGACGCCGAGGACAACTGGAAGGCAGCCGTGGGCGCTCTGGAGCAGTTCAAGAGCCTCGTCCAGGACATCCAGGACAAGATGCCGGTCATCGGGACGCCTCCCGACGAGTGGTCGTCGTGGTGGGGCGGCACCGCCCCTGGGGACATCAATGAGGACGCAGTCCTCGCCAGCTATTCGCGAATCGGCTCCGGACCCAACCACGCCTACACCTGGGACTCCAGGCAGGGCGACAGTGGCTTCGTGGAGCTGCACAACATCCGCCCGCCCGGGATGGCGCCGACCGGTCAAAGCGTGACCTACAACATCGACAACCATGGACGAGTTGCGGGGATCATCCATCCCACGTCCGGCCCCCCTCGTGGCGTCATCTGGGTGCCAGATGCTTCAGCGCCCGAAGGCTATGTGGCAGTCGATATACCTCCCCCGCCCCTTCCCAACTACGCGACCAGGACGTCCTGCCTCTCCATCAACGACAATGGGTTGGCTGTTTGCCACTGCTGGTATTATCCCAATTACTGTGACAATAGCTACCTAGTGCAGCTCAACCCCGACAATACGGTGGATTTCGTACGCGTCTTCGACTACGGCACAGGTGTGTACTTCTACGACATCAACAACGCGGGACAGATATGTGGGTACTATCGGACGGGCAGCGTTGTTCGCCCCTTCCTGCTCACTCCTTCACTCACGGGTGACTATGAGCTCACGCTGCTCTCAGTTCCACCCGAGACCACCGGCAGTTGCTACGCGCTGCGGGTCAGCGAGCAGGGCCACACCGCCGGATACGCCCAGTGCTCCGACGGGCTGCACGCGGTGGCCTGGAGGAACGACGCGACGCATACGCTCGTCGATACATGGGACACGCCCATTCGCGGAGCCGCAGCGTATAGTGTCAACTCTGATGGAGACGTGGTAGGCGGGAGGAGCGTCTGGAACATCGCCGGATCTGATGTGACTGCTCGAAGCATATTCCCTTCGGCCTGGAACTACATGTGGTCCTGGGGCACTACAGACGGCGGCCTGGTGTCTGGCAAGGGTCCCGAGACGCACCTGCTGTTCGTCGCCGACCTTGACGTCCTCCCCTACGTCCTCCCCGACAGCATCGCGGAGCAGTGGAAGACCGATGCCGACGAGGCCAAGAGGGCCATCACCAAGGACGGCGATGACGACACCATCTTCCTGCCTGGCGAGAAGGTCCTGGTGGTTCAGCAACTGGGGAGCGACGGCAGCGACGAGGACCTGGGCAACGGCAGTGGGGGGAGCACGGATGGCACGGACCTTACGACCGTGCTGGAAGACCAGGGCGGCGATCTGAACCCCAATCAGCACACAGGCTTTAGTACGACGATCGGCGACAACCAGACTGGGATGCTCACGAACGGCGTGCCGCTGGACGGCGCGGGCACCTCGGCGATGCGGACGATGCAGACGGGCGAGATCGTGCTGGAGTGCGTGGAGCTGTATACCCCCGAGCCCGGCGGGCCGCCAACGACCGACACCACTCCGCCCAGCATCGACCACGCCACCATCAGTCCGGACACGCTCACCCCGGACGGTCAGATGGTGGAGATGACGCTGGACGTGCAGATCAGCGACACCGACGACGCCGGCGCTGTGCAGGTTGATGACCAGGGCAACCCGCTGGCGTCGTGGTACGTCCAGAGCGTGTCGTGCGACCAGCCCGAGGCCAGCGCCGGGGACGACTGGGTGACCGATGACGCGCAGCCGCAGTATGTGCAGTTGCGCGGCGACCGGGATCCCTACGATCCGGCCGGCCGCACCTACACCGTGACGCTGCGGGCGGTTGACGACAGCGCGAACCTCTCGGCTCCGACGCATCTGGAGGTGTTCGTGCCGGCCACCTCCACCCTGACCGTTGACCTGGAGAAGACCTGGCACCGCTTCTCGGTGCCACTCGAGCCTCACGAGCCGTCACCGGCGGACCTTCTCGCTGAGCTCGGCGAACCACGCATCGACTGGCTGCTGTTTAACTACACCGGCGGGCATTACGTGCTGTATCCTGACGCCGGTGTCCGGGACTTCACGCTGGGCCGGGGCTATTGGCTGTACGCCAAGAATGACTGCACCGTGGAGGCGAAGGGCCTGCTGGTCGATCCCAGCCGCCCATTCGATATCGATCTTCCAGTGTGGTGGAGCATCATCGGCTGCCCCTTCAACGAGGAGGTGCCGTGGGACGACGATCACGTGCAGGTGACCAACGGCGAGAGCACGGTGCCGCTGATGCAGGCGGTGAGCAACGGCTGGCTGTATCCCACCATCTACGGGCTCGACGCCAACCACAACGTGCCCATCGATCCCATGCGGGCGCCGGGCAGCCTGGAGCCGTGGCAGGGCTATCTGGTGTGCGCCCGGACGGCCTGCACGCTGAGCCTCACGGGCGCGGTCGAGCCGGCCGGCGCTGTGGTGGCTCGGGAGCCCTCGGCGGATGACTGGGCGATCCGGCTGGTGGCAGAGGCGGGCGAGTTCGCGGACATGTGCACCTGCGTGGGCGTGGACGCAGACGCCGCGGCGGCCACCGAGCCGCACCCGCCCGCCGGCGCCGTGGACCTGTTCGTGAAGACCTCGCAGGCGCTGGAGGGCGGCTCGCCTGGCAACGCCGTGGACCTGCGGAAGCCGTCGGATGACGTGATGACCTGGGACGTGATGGTGCAGACCACCCAGGCGGACGCCGACGTCACCGTCCGCTGGCCGGATTTGAGCGAGCTGCCGCACGACCTCGTGGCCTACCTCGTGGATCCGGCGACTGACAGGCGCATCTACATGCGGACGCAGTCGGGCTACCAGTTCCGCTCGAGCGAGGCCGGCTCGCAGCGGCAACTCCGGGTGGAGGTGCGGGAGCGCGGTGAGATGGCGGCGATGGTGAGCAGCCTCTCGGCGGCCCAGGCTGGGACCGGTGCGGAGGTGGTCTTCACCCTCAGCAGCCACGCCGCGGTCGAGGCCATGGTGCTGAACATCGCCGGCCGGACCGTGAAGCGGCTCGCGACTGACCGCACCATGGCAGCGGGCATCAACAGCCTGCACTGGGATGGCCGCGGGGATACCGGCACGCAGGTCCCGTCGGGGCGCTATCTGATCCGGGTGACGGCCCGCGCGGAGGACGGCATGACCAGCTCCGCACTGGCCGGCCTCCACCTCGCGCGGTAGTCGATCCGCTGCCGTTGCCGACGCACTCGGCGCACGATCAGATCGTCTTGCGGCCCGACACAGTGTGAGACACTTGTGAGATGGTAGGCAGGATGTACACAGTCTGATGCAGAATACCGCTTCGCGTTGAGGGTGTCCGGTCCACAGGGGGTGAAGGAGGCTTGACCGGCCCGGGCGGCTGTCGCGCCGAGCACGTCCGCAACGACCATGCCGTACCGCCGGTGCGACGGCCGGATGCGCTATATACGCTTTCGGGATCTTCGTGTCCAACGCCACACTAAGACGTGATCCATGATGACGAGGTGGTGCCGCACCTCAGTCCTGGTCATTGCCGCCTCACTGATGGCTGCGATGCCAGCCATTGCCGAACTGCCGCCACCGGTGTCTGTGAGCTTCGACCTGGTGAAGGGCACCTCGGCGGACCTGTTCACGTGGAGTGGGGACGTGGCGCTCTATAGCCTGGACTTCGCCGGGGGCACGTGGGACATCACCGCCACGCCCGCGTCCTGGACGCGCGCCAGTGACGGCCTCTCCTTCTGGTGGGAGGCGTCCGTCCCGGGTGCGCAGTTCGAGGTCGAGAACGGATCCGGGGAATGGTTACGCGGAACGGGCGAGCTGGCGCTAACCATCTTCGCCGGCGACAGCAGCTACAGCACGGTCGAGGTCGGTCTCTTCGGGTTTGACAGGCACCAAATGGGCATCAACGGAGCCCTGACGGAGGGCTACCTCACCGGCAACCCGCCGATCATCGGCGGGACGTTCACCACCTTCCCGGCGACGATCAGCGGTATGAGCCTGGCGGTTTCGGGCGGGGATCCGGTGGCGGGGCCGTGCGGCGCGGAGTTCGGTCTCTTCGGCTCCGGCGTCTTCAGCGGCGAGGCCCAGCCCACGCCTGAGCCCTGCACGTGGGTGTTGCTGCTGGCCAGCGGAGGCATCGTTGGTGCGCTGCGGAGGCGGAAGACCGGCTGATCGTACGGACACACGCGGCGTCGGCGACTGCAGGTGCTGACGCTGAGGCGCGACGCACGACTGCGGCGTTACAGGCGCGGCCGCTTGTGAACTGAAGGGTCGGGGCGCGAGGCCCCAATCCGCTTCGCGCCCCGGACTTGACACGTCATTTGGACCCTGTCCGGAAGAACTCGCTTGAGGCTGATGGGCGGACGGCCTGTCGTGCTCAACGGTGAGCGCTCCTCCTGGTGGGAGCTGTCATTGAGGTTACGCCGAGGTTCTCTTGAGCAGGTTCTCGACCTCATCTGCTACTATGCAGACTCAGAGTTCGCTCGTGGCTCGGAGCGTGAGTGGTGTGACACGTGTGTGAGCAGGGCGTCAAGAGTCTGGCGTGGAACGCCCTCAGCGACCGCGGGCTGGCGGTACCGTCGGGCACCTACCTGATGCGGCTGACGGCCCGCGCCGGCGATGGCCAGACATCCAGCCGGGTGTGCATCGTGACACTGCAGCGATAGCGACTCTCGGGCCTCCGAGGAGGCCCTTCCGGACGCGGAGCCGACGGTCGGAGCGCACACACAACCTCAGCCGACCGCACCGCGGCGGAGGCAAGGGGAGTTCGCTCATGCATCCACGGAGCACGGTCGCTCTGTCGCTGATCGCAGTGGCACTCGCGGGGTTGCTCGTTCTGGCCGGTGAGGCGCAGGCAGCGACGCAGAAGGCCAAAGTCACCAGGCTCGTCGGGGATGTGACGCACAGGGCCGGGGCCGAGGGCCAATGGGTGCAGAGCAGGGCCGGATCGCTGCTGCCTGGTGGCAGCCGCCTCAGGACGGGGCCGGGGGGACGCGCCGAGATCGCCTTCCCCGACGGAACCGTCTTCCGCATGGGACAGCGCAGCGACCTGGTCGTTCAGGCCGCCACGCAGGCCAAGGTCTCTCGTGGGCAGATCTACGCCAGGATCATCGCCGGCACCGCCATGAAGGTGAGCGGTGCCACGGCCACGGCGGCGGTCCGCGGGACGACTCTCAGCCTCGAAGTCGCGGAGGATGGCACCACGGTCCTGACCGTCGCCACCGGCGAGGTGGACTTCTACAACGACCTCGGCAGCGTGGTCGTGGCGGAGTCCCAGCAGAGCACCGCCAGGCCTGGCGAGGCGCCCACCCGCCCGATCGTGATCGACCCCTCCAGCCTCCAGGCCTGGGAGGCCAGCCTGGACGGTCTCATCATCGAGCTGGAGCAGCCGCCCCACGTCGAGACCGATCCGGAGCGGCTCCAGCAGCAGCTCCCACAGCGCCGCGATGCGGTGGAGCAGCAGCCGGAGGATGCGTCTACGCACGCCGATCTGAGCCGCGTGCTGCTGGATTTGGGCCGCAGCGAGGAGGCGGTGGCCGAGGCCGAGAGGGCTGTCGAGCTGGCGCCCGAGGCCGCCGAGTATCAGGGCCTGATGGGATACGCGCTCCTGCAGGCCGGGCGCCTGGATCAGGCGGAGGGCGCCTTCGAGGAAGCTGCTCGGGGCGAGCCCGGGAACGTTCGCTGGGTCATCGGTCGGGCCGTGGTGGCGCTGGGCCGCAATGACGATGAGGCCGCGGCGGACGTGC
>JBNGDZ010000225.1:0-768 GCA_049975765.1 Armatimonadota bacterium | reverse complement strand
GCGTCGAGGTATGCCCTCAGGGCGGGGGCGATCTCGCCCGCGCTGCCCATGAGGACCTGGCCGTCGTTCGCAAGGTGCGCGGCCACGAGCCCGAGCCAGGCCCGCAGGATGTCGTAGGAGCGCGGGTCGTACAGGCGGTATTCCTCTTCGCCGCCGCCGAGATGGCGCCGGATGACCCGCTGCCCTACGCCTACCTCGCCGCCGCTGAGCTTCGGCTCGGCGACCTGGCGGCCGCCGATGAGGCCGCCTCAAGGGCCGCCGACCTCGGGCCACAGAATCACCTCGCGCAGAGCTACCTGGCCTACGTGCGGCTCGTGCAGGGAAGACTTGGCGAGGCGGCGGACGCGGCCTCGGCCGCGGTGGCCGCCGCCCCGGCGTCCGCACTCGCGCACGACGCGCTGGGCACGGCCTACTTTTTCGCCGGCGATTTCGAGCAGGCCCGGCAGCAGCTGGAGCGGGCCCTGGAGCTGAATTCCGTCTCCGCGCGAGCCCGTCTGACGCTGGCCAAGCTCACGGCGGCCGAGGGGGAGATGGAGGAGGCGCTCAACCAGGCCCGCGCCGCGACCAGCCTCAACCCCAACAGCGCGCCCGCTCACAGCACCTACGGCCTGCTGCTGATGCTCAACAACGATCCGCAGGCGGCCGGCGAGCAGTTCCAGCAGGCCCTGGCGCTGGACCCGAACCTGGCGGAGGCCCATACCGGCTGGGGGAGGGTCATGGCGCGGCGAGGCGCCTTCCGGGAGGCGCTGGATCAGCAGAAGGCGGCCC
>JBNGDZ010000224.1:0-7686 GCA_049975765.1 Armatimonadota bacterium | reverse complement strand
GGCCTGTGCTGGAGCCGGCCTTTCGGAAGCTCTCGGCCTATCACCCGGTCCCGACGCGGCACGGGATGACCGCCGCGGAGCTGGCGCTGTTCGCCAACGCGGAGTACGACATCGGCTGCGACCTGCAGGTTATCACCTGTGACGGATGGACCCGGGAGCAGTGGTTCGACGAGACCGGCCTGCCCTGGGTCAATCCCTCGCCGAATCTGCGCAACCTCACCCAGGTGACGCTCTACTCGGCGATCGCCGGCTTCGAGGCATCGCAGATGTCGGTCGGTCGCGGCACGGAGAGCCCTTTCGAGGTCTTCGGCGCCCCGTACATCGATGCACCGGAGCTTGCGGGGCGGCTGAACGGCGTCGAGGACCTGCACCTGCGCTTCGTGCCGATCCAGTTCACCCCCGTGTCCCAGAAGTTCGCCGGGGAGCGCTGCGAGGGCTGCTTCGTGTTCACGACCGACCGCGAGAGGCTGCGCCCGGTGGAGGCGAACGTCCGCATCGCCTGTGAGCTTGCACGGCTCTACCCCGGCGACATGGATCTCGAGCGCAGCGAGTGGCTGCTGGGCGGGCCGCGGGTCGCAGAGGCGATCCAGGAGGGCGCGCCCGCGACTGAGATCATCGCCGCCTGGCAGCCCGAACTGGAGCAGTACCTGCAGCGCCGCGATCACTACCTGCTGTATTGAGCGCGGCAATCAACCTCAGGCGATGACGCTCAAGGCAGCCGCAGGCATAGACGCTATACCATGAAAGAGGTCATATGCCATGGACCATCTGCTCACCGCAGCACTTCTCTCGGCGACGATGGCCACGACAGCATCGGCGGCGGAGCACTGGCTCGTCAGGCGGGGGCGCGCACAGTCGGTGTGGTTTGAGGGCGAGCGGTGGCGGCGGGGCGAGGGCTGCCTGCAGCAGGCCGGCGTCGGCCATATCCTCTGGAGCGCGAAGGTCTTCGGCGAGGGCGATGCGCGGGTCCGCGCCCGGCTGCGCATCCATGACCTCGCAGGCAGCGCGGCATCGGTGGTGCTGGGCGGCTCCAGCCACTTCGGCTTCGAGGGCGGCGCCGGCGAGATGTTCGTGGAGGGGCCGCTGTTCGGCGGCGAGACGCAGCTTCTGGGGCAGACACCTGTCGAGGAGGGCGAGACCTTCGAGTTCGAGGCGCGCCTGGAGGGCCGGACGATAAGCGTTCTCATCGACGGCCGGGAGGTGCACCGATGCGACGTTCCGGCGTCGGAGCTCGGGATGGTGGGACTGCGGCCGCACCGCGCCCGCATGGAGGTCGAGGAGCTGGTCGTGGAGACCGGCGCGCCGGTGACGCAGTGGGAGCCGCTGCCGCACACTGACGTCTTCGTCGGCGGCACGGGCGGCTATCACACCTATCGCATTCCGGCGCTGGTGGTCTCGAGCGAGGGCACGCTGCTGGCCTTCTGCGAGGGGCGCACGCACAACGCAAGAGATCACGGCGACATCGACATGATGCTGCGGCGGAGCACGGACAACGGCGAGACCTGGGAGCCCATGCAACTGGTCTACGACGAGGAGGTGGCGGATGGCGCCGAAGGAGATCGGGAAGCGCCATCGTGGGCCGCCGAGGATATCACCATCGGCAATCCCTGCCCGGTGGTTGACCGCACCACCGGCAGGATCTGGCTGCCCTTCTGCCGCGACAACGATGACGTGTTCGTGACCTTCAGCGACGATGACGGCCTGACCTGGGCCGAGCCGCGGATGATCACCGCCAGCGTCAAGCCCTCTCACTGGGGCTGGTACGCCACCGGACCGGGCGTGGGCATCCAGCTTCAGCGCGGCCCAAACGCGGGGCGGCTGGTCATCCCGTGCGATCACCGGGAGCGCGTCGACGACAACTGGCAGATGCTCTCGCACGTGTTCTACAGCGACGATCACGGCGAGACCTGGCGCCTCGGTGGGAGCGTGGCCCCGCATACCGACGAGTCGCAGGTCGTGGAACTCACCGACGCCTCGCTGATGATCAACTGCCGCAACTACTGGGGGCGCTCCGGCGGGCGGCCCGACCGGGCCAACATGCGCGCCATCGCCCGGAGCAGCGACGGCGGACAGAGCTGGGGCGAGCTGCGCTTCGACCCGACGCTGGTCGAGCCGATCTGCCAGGCCAGCTTCATACGCTACAGCGCCGAGGACCTGGGCGGCGACCGCAACCGCCTGCTGTTCGCGAACCCCGCCTCCCGCAGCTCCCGGACGCAGATGACCGTGCGCCTGAGCTACGACGAGGGCGAGACCTGGCCGGTCAGCAGGCTGGTGCACCCGGGCCCGGCGGCCTACTCCTGCCTGGCGGCGCTGCCCGACGGGCGCATCGGGCTGCTCTACGAGCGCGATGGGTATCGCAGGATCAGCTTCGTGGCCTTCGACCTGCAGTGGCTGACCGACGGCGCGGACACGCTTGCCGGCCGCTGACCGCTGCGCTCCTCCCGGGTCCTCACGGGCGGTAGAAGGCGCCCTCGATGTAGCAGTCGCCGCCCTGATGGTTGTAGTAGTAGACCGTGAAGACGCGGCCGTCGCGGAGCTGGATAGTGTAGGGGTAGCCAAGGTCCGGGTTCCCGCCCTGTCGGCGGAACACGATCTCCTCGTCCAGGTCCCAGGTGTCGCCGCCGTCGCCGCTGAGGCACGCCCGCACACCCATCGGGTCGCGGCGGTAGCCGTAGGACATCAGCAGGCGGCCGTCGGCGAGCCGGCAGAGGTGCTGGGGGAAGCCCCACACCCCGAGCCTGTGCGGCCAGCCCCAGGTCCTCCCCCCATCAGTGGAGACGGCATGGCGCACGTAGCCGTCAACCTCCACCCGCAGCGTGCAGATGGCCCGCTCGCCGGGTAGGAAGATGATGTTCGGCTCATCCCAGACGGGCAGCCTGTCGGCGGCTGACGGCGGCGGGCTGTAGGAGACCTCCGAGAACCGCGCCCAGCTCTCGCCGAGGTCATCGCTGCGCCAGATGGCGATGACCCTCGCACCGTCCCGGGACTCCTTGCCGACCCAGTAGAGGGCGCCGTCGGGCCCCTGCACCGGCCCGTGCGGGCTGAAGACCGGCGATGGTCGGGGCTCAGACCAGGTCTCGCCGCCGTCCGCGGAGAGCATGATGCGGGCGCCTGAGTAGGTGCCCCAGCCCACCTCCTCCATGTGCGCGGTCTCCTCGGCGTAGCGCTCGCGCAGGCGGGGGCTGCCCCGCCAGCTATCCCAGGTGCAGAAGCTCACCGCCAGGGTGCCGTCGGCGAGGACGATCGCGGCCGGGTCACGCTCGTCGGAGGGCGAGTCGTAGACGACCTCCCGCGGCGACCAGCTCCGGCCGCCGTCGCTGCTGCGAGACATGACGATCCGCCCGCGGGGGCAGACGTGAGCGTCGCCCTCCCGGCAGACCACCACGAGGTCGCCGTCGGGCAGCTCCGCGACGCCGGGAAAGGCGAAGTGCCGGCCCTCCTCGCGCATGATGGTCACGCGCTCCCGCGGGACCCGGAGCTGGCGCGTGACCTCCACGTGGGGCACGAAGCGGAGGTACTGCAGGTAGAGTGGCTTGCCGAGGGCGCGGAGCACGATCTCCTCGCCGGCCATGGGCACCCGGGTTTTCCAGAGGAACTCGAAGTCGTAGTGCCCGTTTGGCGTCGCAGCCGGAGCGGTGATGATCGTGAACTCCTTCTCGCTGGAGAGCCGGATCCCGAAGGTCATAATGGGGTCCACGGCGCGGAGGCCCAGATAGATGTCGCAGGTTTCGGTGCGGCCCGGGTCGAGGATCAGGTCGGGGGGCCGGCCGTGGGCGTTGAGCAGCGCCGGCGTCCAGGCGGGATGCCGCACTCCCCAAAAGTCCTCCGGCGGGTCCTCACCGTACATGCCGGGGCCGTCACTCTCCTCTGCAACGATCACCGCCTCGGACGGCTGCGCCTGCTCGAACTCCCGCCAGATGACCGGCTCACCCTCCCTCACCTCCGTGATCGTCTCCGTCCTCAGCCCGGATTGGGCGGCGGCAACCGCACAGCATGCCGCCAGTGGGAAGACCACCACCAACCATCGCCAGCGCATGTGACTGCCTCCTGGCTCCGATCCTGACGCCTGAAGCGCGGACGTGGCTTTTCGCTGCCTGGCACCAGATCTGGTAGACCCAATGCTGGCGCGCGGAGCGTTCAGCGACGCCGCGGCACTCATCGCCCCTGCGGTCTCAGAACCACACCGGCAGCTTGTTGAAGCCCTCGCCGCCGAAGCTCGCGATCAGCGCCCACACCGTGCCGGACCAGAAGTAGTGCCCCACCACCACGCCGATGAAGAAGGGCAGCAGACGGTTGAACAGCCGCATCCCCCCCAGGCGCAGCACGACGGTCTTGATGACCAGTGACAACAGCAGCATCGCCCAGCCGATGCTCCCGCCCCCGGTCATCGCCAGCACGAAGCCGCTGGGGTGAAGCGGGAACTGCAGGAACAGCCGCCGCAGCACGGCCAGGATGATGACGATCACCGCTCCGGCGAAGAAGGCGATCGTCTCGTCCCGGTTCGGCTCGGCGTGGCCGCGCATCCACGCCGCGAGCTGGTCGTAGGACTGGGTCATCAGGCTCACGCGCGTGCCGCCCGAGGTCGTGCCGCCCTCCAGCACATTGGAGCCGAACTCGTAGGCGGTGTCGATGTGCATCCACCAGCTCACCACCGAGCCCAAGACCACCGCCCAGATCATCAGCGAGACGATCTGCCGGCGATCCACCTCGATCTCCCCGCCGATGCGCAGGGCCTCCGCCTGGTAGGCCACGAGCTGCACGAAGTAGCCGCGGTAGATGAAGTTCTGCAGGCACAGGCCCGTGAGGCTGCCGAAGTCCCCTCCCGGCGCGAGCCGCTCGGTGCCGAAGAAGCTGATGAGCATATCGCGCTCCTCGTTCAGCGGCTTGATCCACCAGGTGGGGTAGCCGGTCTCGGCGCGCACGCGCATGTAGCCGATGCCGTGGCTGAGCAGCAGCACCAAATACAGCGCGATGACCCACCAGTGCATCCCGAACAGCAGCCAGAAGCCCACGACCACCGCCAGGCTGGCGAACAGCCCCATGGCCAGCCACGGCGAGACGTCGGCGCGCCCGCCCACGGCCCGCAGGACCTGCCCGATGCGGTGCCGAGAGCCGTAGATCAGCACCAGCGCCAGCGCCACGAAGCCGCCCATGGCCTGCGGGTAGTCGAACGGATAGCCGGGAACGTCCACGCCCATCATGGCGCCGGCGAGGCTGAGCCCCTTGAAGTAGCCGAAGAACAGCACCAGCGTGGAGATCACGATGTCGCTGGGCATCATGTAGGCGATGCCGAAGATGGCGGGGCGGTACTCGATGACCACCGGCTGCAGCGCCGTGAGCGGGTGCTCATTGAACAGGGGCGAGAGATTGGTGCTCAGGCCCAGCGCCGGGATCGCCGGGTTAAACGCGCTAAAGATGTTGAAGAGGTTGTGCAGGCCAACTGCCACGATGCCCAGCCAGAAGACCGGGTTCACCCAGATCCCGTGAAGCGTCTCTCTCCGGTAGCCGGCCAGCATCAGCGGCAGCTCCGCCATGGGGTAGGAGAGGTGCTCCCCATCCTCCCACACCGGGCGGAAGACCAGGGCGATGCAGATCAGGAGCACGTAGAACGCCACAAAGAAGACCAGCCAGATTGCCAGGGGCTGCAGCCACGCGTCCCAGGGCACGGCGCCGGTCTCGTTGCCCTCGAAGTACTGCCGGATCACCTCGCTCCCGTGCGGGACCGCCCAGGAGGGGATGAACCTGTGAAACTCCTCCCAGCGGTTCTCGGCGGAGGCGAAGTAGTAGGGCGTGGTCAGGGCGGGAAGGAAGAAGCGCATGGCCGCGCCGGAGGTCAGCGCCACGGCCATGGTCAGGAAGAGGTACACGCCCATGACCTCGCGCCGGCGAATGCCCAGGTGCCGAAGCAGCCCCAGCGCCCCCAGCAGCACCAGCAGAGCCACCAGAGCGGGCACGGGCGGCACTGCCATCGCCACCTGTGCCGCCAGGGTGAGCAGCGCGCCCTGACGTACCCACAGGTTGGCCAGCACCAGTACGATCAGAGCGACCAGCAGCACCCGTCCGGTCCGCACCCGCAAACCACCCGTCTCACACTCGACTTGTGCGCACCAACAGGCGGGACGATCAGCGCCCGTGCTCTCATTCTCGCCTGCACACCTGCCACCTTCCTCGCAGCAGCCTGGCAGGCCCGGGGAGCCCTACACCCCCGCCAGCCTTCGTGCCAGCAGGAGGGCGCCTGCCTTGTCCAGCGGCGTGTTGGCGTCGCCGCAGTTGGGCGCCTGCACGCACTCCGGGCAGCCGTCCTCGCAGGGACAGCCCTCGATCTGCTCCGCGACCGCCGCCAGCAGGTCGTCGAGCCGCTCGTAGGCCACCTCCGCGATCCCCACGCCCCCGTTGTAGGCGTCATAGACCGAGACGACCGGCCCGTCAAGGTCATCATGCGCGGACTCGGAGACGCCGCCGACGTCGCGGTGGTCGCAGAACGCGAAGATCGGCAGCAGCGCGATCATGGCGTGCTCCAGCGCGTGGAGGCTCCCCATCAGGTCGCGGTGGGCCTCCTCCAGCGCCGTCACGTCCTCCTGCCCCGGCGCGACCGCCACGCCCACGGTCTCAATGGTCCGCGGCGGCAGCTCCAGCTCCTCGGTCCCCAGCTCCTGCTCCGTCACCTGTCGCACCTTCCGGTAGCCGACCACCGCGGAGGTGATCTCCAGCTCCCCCAGCAGCGCCCGGGCCCCGCACGCCAGCTCCCGCTCCTCTTCCCACTCGCGCACCGACATCTTCGAGGCGCTCATCGGCTGGGTGTAGTAGTCCACGTCCTGGCGCACGACCCACGCCGTCTGCTCCTCGAGGTCCAGCTCCTCCACCACATAGCTGTCCCCCGCGTGCAGGTAGACCGCGCCGGGATGCACGATGCGGAATGCCGACGCCGCGTCCACGGTCCCCAGCAGCTCTCCCCCACGCCCGGCCGGAAGGCGGATCTCCCAGGGGCTGCCGCCGGTGGAGCGCAGGCTGATCTCGGCCGCCGGATACAGGTCCGAGTCCACCCACCAGTAGCGTCCGGAGCGCCTGCCGATGAAGGGCAGCTCGGAGCCCTCGCGGTTGCCGGGGTCCGCGAGTATCTCGAGGATGGTCTGCATCTCGTCGCCGAACAGCTCCTCCTCGGAGTCGTCAATGGGCTTCTCGTAGGCCGCGCAGAGCAGGTGCCCGGCCAGGATGTAGCGATTCTCAGGGTCGATCAGGGCCCGCTCGCTCTCGGCCTCCAGCAGGTACTCCGGATGCTGCACCAGGTAGCGGTGCACGCCGCCGGGCAGCGTCACCAGCGCGGCCAGCGAGTCCCGCTGCCCGCGACCGGAGCGGCCGATCTGCTGCCAGGTGCTGGAGATGGTGCCCGGGTAGCCGGTGAGGATGGCCGCGTCCAGCCCGCCGATGTCCACGCCCACCTCCAGGGCGGTGGTGGAGACCACACCCAGTAGCTCGCCCTCGAAGAGCGCGCGCTCGATCTCCCGGCGCTCCTCGGGCAGATACCCGCCGCGATAGGACATGACGCGCTCAGCCAGGTCCTCGAACTCCTCCAACTCCTCGCGGGCGTAGCGCAGGATCAGCTCCGCCACCCGCCGCGCCAGCACAAAGCAGATGGTGCGCACGTGGGCCCTCACCAGCTCGCACATCAGCTCCGCGGCCTCAAGG
>JBNGDZ010000223.1:3697-7806 GCA_049975765.1 Armatimonadota bacterium | reverse complement strand
AAGCTGCGAGCGCTGCAGGCGCATCGCAGGGCGGCTCCGCGAGCTGAGCGAGACACTGCGCGCGCTCGAGGCGCCCACGCCGCCCGCGGACCTGCAGGCCTGCGTTCTCAGCGCGGCCGCCCAGGCGCCGCGCGTTCGCGAGCTTACGTGCGCCGAGTGCACCGAGCTCGCCTCAGCGTACATCGATGGCGAACTCTTCGGCCTCGACCGCGACGCCTTCGAGGCCCATGTGTTCACCTGCGAGGCCTGTTACGCGGCCCTCAAGCACATGGAGCGCACTGCTCTCATCCTTCGTGAGACGCCGCGGACCGCCGCGCCCGCGGGGCTTGAGGAGCGCGTTCACGCCGCGGTTGAGGCAGAGCGCATCCCGTCGGTCTTCACGATGCGCCGCGTGGTCGGAGGCCTCGTGGGCCTGGCCGCCGCAGCGGCCCTCCTGGCGGCGCTTATCCTGCCGCGAGGTGACGAGCCCCCCAGCACTTGGCGCCGGCCGGTTGTTGCCGAGCGCCCGGCTGAAGTTGAGGCCCCCGCGCCTGACGTGGAGCCGGTAGTCAGTGAGGATCGGTCGGAGTCGGCTGCGGAGACCGATCTGGCGGACGCCGCCTCGCCCCGGTCAGGGCCGAGTGATACCCCGGTGCCACGCCCTTCGAGCCATCGCCTCGCGCCGGTTACGCGTATTGCGGCGGCGTCGAGCGAGGAACCCGCGGTAGAAGCCGGTCCCGAAGATGACAGCGAGGCAGCAGTCCCGGGCGTGACGCCCTCGAACGACGCTCTGCCGGAGGACCGCGCGGGCGAGGCGACCCCGTCGCCGGAGGATGGTGCGCTCGCCGAGGAGTATGCCGACGCTCCGGGGCCGTCCCCCTCCGAGGGCGCTCCCGTCGGGCGCCCGCCTGATGATGAGGCAGCGATCGAGCCCGTCCTGGCGGCAGCCGGGCCCGTTGCGGAGGAGCCCATCGCGCCGCCGGTGCCTGCCGCCCACCAGCGTGGGCTGACGTCTGGGGCGTCGTCGGCGCCGGAGGGCTCCGCCCCGGAGCCCTCGGAGGCGACCCTCGCCATGCAGCCGCGGATCACCGGCCCCACGACTCGACCGCAGCCGGTCCCGCCGGAACGCGCTTCGGTTGAGGCCACCCCGGCTCGTAGCCCGATGCGCCTGGCGGTCCTGCCCACGCGCCGAGGCACACAGATCGTCGTCGAGCAGTCGCCTGAGCCTCGGGCCGAGATACTTGCGCGGCAGAGTGAGGCGGTCAACCGGGAGTCGAGGTCCGCCTTCGATAACCCTCGCACCGGGATCGAGCTGAGGTAGACGCAGCGAACTTGATGACACCCCAAGCGTCCGCCCGATACGGGGCGGCGCTTTCCGTACCCGGACGTCATTCGGCAGGTGCCTTGCGGTGAGAGCGATGAGACTGCTTGCCACGCTGTGCGTGCTGATGAGCCTCGGCGCAAGCTGCGGGGGTGGGGGCGGGACGCCGGCACCTCCCGCGGAGCCGATAGCTCCGATGCCACCTCCGACGCAGCGCCCGGCCTTCGACGCAGAGCGGGCCTTCACCGACCTGGAGGCGCAGGTGGCCTTCGGCCCCCGCGTGCCCGGCAGCACGGCTCACGAGCAGTGCGAGCAGTTCCTGCGCGACGGGCTGTCCGACGCCGGGGCGCGGGTGGTGGCGCACCAGTTCACGTCCGCCACGGCCCTCTCTGACGAGCAGTTCGACTTCACGAACCTGCTCGGGGTGTTTGCGGAGGACGCCGACGGCGAGGTTCTGCTGCTTGGTGCGCACTGGGACAGCCGCGCGGTGGCCGATCGCGACCCAGACCCCGATCTGCGCGATGATCCCGTGCCCGCCGCCAACGATGGCGCCTCCGGCGTGGCCCTGCTGCTTGAGATCGCGCGGGCCTTCGCCCAGACCCCGCCGCCCCGCCCGGTCGTGATCGCCTTCTTCGACGCCGAGGACCAGGGATCATCCTCGTCGCAGTTGCCGCACGACGGGTGGATCCTGGGGTCACAGCGGCTCGTGGACGACTGGCCCGACGGCGTTCCGTGGCCTGATGAGATGATCCTGGTGGACATGGTCGCCGGCGACAACGAGCATAATGACCGCGTCGGCACGCCGCAGCTCTCCAATGACCACTTCGACCTGCCGATCGAGGCCAACTCGCTGGAGCGGGCGCCGGACCTGGTCGATCGCATCTGGACGATCGCCGAACGCCTCGGGCACAGCGCCTTCGAGCGCACCACGGGCTACCGGGTGGTGGACGACCACATCCCATTTCTGGATGCGGGCGTCCCGGCGGTGGACATCATCGAGTTCGTGCCCCCGGAGTGGCACACCGTGGACGATACCCCGGAGCACTGCGCGCCGGAGTCGCTGGATCAGGTGGGCGAGACGCTGCTGGAGTTCATCTACGGCGAGTAGCTACGAGGCCACCCCCGCCTGGCGCATTGCGCGGATCAGCTTCTCCGTGGCCTCCCGCGGCCGCTCGGCGCTCGCGATCGCTGAGATGACGCAGACCAGGTCAAGGCCGCAGCCCGCCAGCTCGCCCACGTTCTGCGCGGTGATGCCCCCGATGACGCACAGCGGCAGCTCCGTCTCGGCCCGCAGCCGCCGGGCGAGCTCTGGCCCCGCCACAGGCTTCTCGGGCTTGGTCGGGGAGGGGAACATGGGGCCCGCTGAGACGTAGTCGGCACCCTCGACCTCCGCTCGCCGCACGGCCTCCACGGTCGGGGTGGTGGCGCCGATGATTGCCTCCCCGCCCAGCATCCGCCGGGCCTGCGCGACGGCCATGTCCTCCTGCCCGAGGTGAACGCCCGCCGCGCCCGCCTCCAGCGCCACCTCCGGGAGGTCGTTGACAAGCATCGGCACACCGAAGTCCCGGCACTGGCCCACGAGAGCGCGTGCCAATGGCGTCATCTCGGCGGCCGGCATCGCCTTCGCCCGAAGCTGCACCAAGACGACGCCGCCCTCGAGTGCCGCGCGGGTCACGGCCATGATCTGCTCCCCGTGCAGCAGGCCCGCGTCGGCCGCGAAGTAGAGGCCGCGTCTGAGCTTCGCCCCGTCCATGCTCGCCCTCCGGCGCTGCTGGCCTCCGCAGTTTCTTGACACCCACTCCTCGAGACCGTATCATAGACTATGGGCGGTGATATCGCAACGCCGCCCCTTTGTCGTATGTGAGGCTGGGCCGGCATGGGTATTGAAATTGTCGCCACAAATCGGCGTGCTCGCCACGAATACCATATTCTGGACACGCTTGAGGCGGGCATCGTGCTGACGGGGCCGGAGGTCAAGTCCGTCCGGGCCCATCGTGTCAGCCTGGCTGAGGCCTACGCCGCCGTGGAGGACGGCGAGGTGGGGGTGCACAGCATGCACATCGCGCGCTACGATGCCGGGCGCCACACCAGGCAGGATCCCACGCGGCCGCGCAAGCTGCTTCTCCACAAGCGCCAGATCGAGCGCCTGGAGCGCGAGGTACAGCAGAAGGGCGTCACGCTCATCCCGCTGCGCATGTACTTCGCCCCCAGCGGGTATGCTAAGCTAGAGCTCGGCGTGTGCAAGGGGAAGCGGGAGTATGAGAAGCGAGAGGCCATCAAGCGCCGCGACGAGAAGCGGCGCGAGGAACGGGCCATCGCGGAGCACTATCGGAATCGCTGAGCGACTGCCGTCCGAAAGGAGGTCGATGGATGCCACGAGTGTTGGTCGTTGATGACGACCCGTCGCTGCGAGAGGTGCTGTCCCAGGGGCTGGAGGAGGCGGGGATGCAGACGGACACGGCCGAAGGAGGGCGTACCGCCCTGCAGGCGCTCTGCCGGGCGACTGCCGACCAGAATCCGTACGACGCCATGGTTCTTGATATCGTCATGCCCGACATCAACGGTTGGCAGGTGCTCGAGGCGGTGAGGAGCAACCCGCTGTGGCGGGACATGCCTGTCGTGGCGATCAGCGGCTTCGCGAACGCCACGGATGATGTGGCCCGGGTGTCCGACTACGGCGCCTTCTTCGTCGAGAAGGACGGGGACTTCCTCAGCGTCATCAGATCCGCCATCACGCGCCTGGTCGACGCGGCGTGAACGGCCCGCAGCAGACCCAGATCAGGCGCAGCGGGCCCGCCCGCTGCGCCTG
>JBNGDZ010000223.1:0-3687 GCA_049975765.1 Armatimonadota bacterium | reverse complement strand
GGCCGGATGTCCTGGGTGCGCAGCACGTAGGTGGAGCACTGCGAGTGGCTGGCGACGTACTCCGCCACCGGTCCGAAGTAGCGCCGTCGCACGTCGTGTAGCGGCGCCGTCCCCAGCACCACGGCATCGTAGTCTGCGCTGGCCGCCACGATCGCCTCCGCCGGTTCCTCACTCACGTCCACCCGCAGGTTCACCCAGTCCCGGCATCCCCGTTCGACGAGCCAGTCCTCAAGCTCATCGTGCCTGTCCTCCACCTCTGCCTGGCTGGATGCGAAGTGCACCACGTCCACCGTTGAGCCGTACCGGTTACACATGGCGGTCAGAAAGTCCCGCCGCACGTCCAGGTTCAGCCGCGTCCTGATCGGCACCAGCACTCGCCCGAACCGCGCCTCGCCGTGGAAACGCGCGACCGCCAGGCTGCACGGGGCGTGGGCCGCGATCTCATCGATCAGCCGCTCGAAGTCTGCATCTGCCACGTCGTCGAGCACCTCGTGCACCCTGCGCCCCACCGCCAGCCGGCTGTCGAAGTCGGCGTTGCAGCCCTCGGCCATTCCCTCGGCCATCTCCAGCACGTCATATGCCCGGCTCATCCGATCGTGGGCTGTGGAGTGGGGGTCGGGCGCCTCGCCCTCCACCTCAACCACTGTCACGGCCACGACCCGGCCGCCGAACTCACAGGCCATCATGCACCCGATGCGCATCAGGTTCGGGACGTTATCGGGATTCGCGACCGCAACCACGACCGTGTACTGGCTCATCGGCTCCCTCCCCGGACCTCGGGGATGTCGCATCACTGCTCCACCGCGATCAGCTTGCCGGCCAGGTCCTGTGCGAACTCCGGCAGCTCGATGCTGGCGCGCCCATCCGTCACCTCGATCTCCTTCTCGCCGGTGATCTCCCCGGCGTAGGGGTCCCACCACTGCAGCCGCCACGCCCCGTCGTCGAGTCCTGTCAGCTCTACCGACGCCTCTCTCACGTGCTTCTCAGCGGGCACCTCTTGGGGAGTCTTGTAGCTCATGTTCTCCCAGTGGTAGACGTAGAACATGGCGATGCCGATCCCGGCCTTCGCCTGGCCGAAGACGTGCAGGCGCTTCTGTCTCTCACCACGCCCCTGCCTGGTGCGCGTTTGCGCCTCGGCCTCGGCGTCCTCCGGCTCCGCCGCGGTTCCCTCGTCGATGCTGACCGGGATATTGCGCAGGCCCAGTCCCCTGGGGTCCAGGTCTCCGTTGAAGCGCATCATGGCCTGCTGCAGCTCGTACAGCTCGAGATCGTCCCACTCCTGGTGGTACCACCATATCGGCGGGCAGGCCATCGGCATCATGTTCCCGATCCAGCCCACCACGCGCCAGTCCCGCCGCCAGATCTCCTCGGGGTAAGGCCCGTGCCTCTCCTCATACGCGGCGACATCGGGGTACTTCGGCCCGTACTCGATGAACAGCATCGGCTTGCTCCGGTAGTGCGCTCGCGGCAGGAACCAGCTATTGACCCTCCCGTGCCAGTTGGTGTCCCGGTCCTGCCAGTAGGCATCGGCCTGGATATACTCGATCTGCGGTAGCTGCCACAGCGCGTCCCCGAACTGGTCGTAGAGGCACACGTGCGTGCAGATCAGGTGGTTCCAGGGGTCGATGGAGCGCAGGTAGTCGGCCATCTCCGCGTGCCAGGCCGCGATCTGTCCGGCGTCAGAGCCCTCCGAGAGGTCGATCTCGTTCCACAGATCGTACGACATCAGGTGCTGGCTGTATCCCCACCGCGCCACGATGTAGCGGTAGCGCTTGCGGAAGTCCTCCTTCGCCTGCTCGTTGGTGAAGAACATCGATGGGCTCGGGATGTACCCGCCGTTGCGCGCCGCCCAGGGGTTGTACCGCCACTCCGCATCGTACTTGTCCCGCCGGAGCTGCCCGTGGGAGTTGAAGGTCAGCTCGATGAAGATATCGTGCTGCTTCGCCAGGTCGAAGAGGTAGTCCAGCCGCCAGGCGTTGTACATGGAGTATCGGCCCACGCCGTCGTAGCGGGAGTGGTACTGCTCATCCCACTCGATCCCCGCCCACCATGCGCACATCCAGGTGCGGACGAAGTTGACGCCCTCCTCCTCGAAGCGCCGGAAGAAGTAGTCGAAGGCGTAGGTGCCCTTCTGGCGCTCGGCATGGTCGCCGCCGTCCCGCATGTTCATGCCCCAGGGCACGAACAGATCGCCGTTGTCGAACTCGAAGTACATGGGGTCCTCGTCGCTTACGCGCACCAGCCCGCGCGGATCATGCGGCTCCGTCGCCAGGAAGCTCTTTTCGTCGGACCGCAGCTCGCCCAGCTCGTCGCGGACCGCGACGTAGAAGCGCCAGCGGCCCTGCTGTGTGGGCGAGAACCGCACCTTCCAGCACGGCTCCCCCACCGGCACCAGCTCCTCCCAGCCCTCCTCGGTCCGGGAGCGCCGATAGTCCCGGTAGTAGAACCCGGGCACCACGATCTCCTCGCCGCCGGGTGAGAGGAACCGGCCCTGCACGTCCACGACCTCCGGATCGTAAGGGTTCTCGTAGACGCGTCCCGGGTCGAAGGTCACCTCCAGCTTCTCGTAGACCGGGACCTGCGTCGCCGAAAGCTCCACTCCAAGCCCCCACTGCAGCTTCGGCTCCTCATCCGGGTCGAAGCGCCCCAGCGGCGGCTCCCGGCCGCTGAGCCGCACGTTGTCGAGCAGGACCCAGCCATCGAAGGGTTTGTCGCAGAATATGCGGATGCCCAGCTCCCGCGGTCGGTGCAGCACCCGATGCCAGGCCTTCTCGTGCCCGCCGGGCTCCCAGATCGGGCTGTCCTCGGAGATGTCGAGCTCAAAGCGCGTCCACTCGCCGACCGGCATGGGCTTGCGCTCCGACGCGGAGGCCGCCGAGCCATCCTCGTGCAGCGGGAAGGTCTGGTACCACCAGTAGTGCCGGTCCTTGATGTAGACCTGCAGGTCGCCGCTCTCGGGCATCTCCGGCGGCACGAACAGCTCAAAGCTGAGCGTGGTGTAGCCGGTCCAGTCCCGCCACGGGTAGTAGGTCACGCCCATGGACTTCGGCAGGCGGCCGGGCACCCTCAGGGCGTGCGCGTGGGGCCCCTCCTCGTGATCGAGGACCGACAGCTTGCCGGTGTTCTCATCGATGGGGCTGGCCACCCAGTCGCGGCCCACGCGCTCGAAATCGAGACGACAGGGCTCCTGGGCTGTGGCTAGGGCGCCTCCCAGCAGTGCTATGATGCAACATGAGATGATGGCTCGAGTCCGGGGCATATCGCTCTCCTCTCGGATTGGCTTGCGCTATTGTAACGGAATCTCTCCACCACGAAAAGGTTCCGGCAATCGCCTCGCTTGTGCTCCCCTGGAGACTCCGGGAGCAAGCTGTGCATCCTCCGGGTCGCTCTCGGCGGACACTGCACACCGGGATCGTGTGGACGCCAGCTGCTGCGTGTCGGGAAGGGGGCGCACCTATGCATGACGAATCTCCGCCGCGTGAAGATTGCCGCACTGAGGAGCGAGCCGATGGCCGAGCTTGCCATCATCGAGAAGTGGGCCGAGAATCTGGACGAGGTCACCGTCAGCCGGTGGCTGGTCCAGGAGGGCGATGAGGTGGAGGCGGGTGACGGCCTCTGCGAGATCATCACCGACAAGGCCACCTTCGAGTACGAGGTGCAGTCATCGGGGACCGTCAAGGCCATCTA
>JBNGDZ010000222.1:0-7835 GCA_049975765.1 Armatimonadota bacterium | reverse complement strand
GCCATCCTCCGCTTCAGCGGCGCGGGACGGGGCGCAACCTGGTGTTTTCGGCTGGGCCGAGGGCGCCGGCGGCGCACACACGCATCTGGCGCGCGGGCGCCCTCGCCCGCGCTGTGCGCGGCATCATGTCCCCGCGAACTGCTCATACAGCTCCAGCGGGCGCTGCATGGCGTCGTCGAGCTCGGTGATCGCCAGGCGGACGTGGGCGGTGCGCTCATCGCCGGGCAGCAGGTCGCCGCCGAACAGGGACAGATACAGCGGGTTCTGGACCGCGAATGGGTCATTCGGGTTGTCGCTGGCGTAGCCGCTGACCACCGCGAAGCACTCCTCCGGCCGGCTCATCAGCACCGCCGCCACGTTGGTCTCCGGATCGACCTGCATGCAGATGGGCAGCTCGTAGAAGCGCTGCGGGTTCCACTGGTACATGGCCCACAGACCGGTCCACCGGCCGTCCACGGGGCGCTTGGAGCAGTGCCAGTCGCGTGGGAAGACCAGCCCCGTTCCCACGTAGACGTCGTTGACCTCAGTGGCGACCCACTGCGCCTGGTCAGGCGGATCGGTGTAGGGCGAGCCCTGCAGGTAGACGTGCGGGCTCATGGCCGGGTCGAAGTAGCTCGAGAGGAACAGCTCGTAGGCCTCGTAGGCCCACTCTGACTGCAGGGTGATGGTGAGGTCAATGACCGCGCCACCGACGATCTCGTACACGGCCGTCACCGCGGCGTGGTGATCGTCGTTGGCGGGCCAGTGCACGGTGAGGCTCTCGCCCTGGGCCTGCACCTTTCGCTCGTAGTCACGCACCGTGCCCATGCACTTGTTGGTCGAGAACAGCAGGAACAGGTTGAGCACGTCGTAGTCGGGGTGGACCACGTCCACGCCGGTGGGCCTGTGCGTGAGGGTCTTGATGCCATGGCGGCTGCCCTCCGGCTCCAGCATGCCCTCCAGCTCATCGGTCTCGAAGCGCCACCATCCAGTCTCGGCGTCATGCTCGAACGGCATTGTGCGCCCTCCCTCCGGTGTCAGTCCCATAGACCCAGCTCGAAGCGAACGCCCCCCTGCGGGAACGGCACATCGACCAGGGACTCGGGCTGCTCCCAGTCCCCGTAGGTCCGGCGGTAGGCCTCCTCCATCTCCCGCTCCAGCGCCGTGGGCTCCTCCAGCGGCAGCTCCAGCCACCCCCCGCCGCGGCGATGGCTCTCGCGGATGGCGAAGAGCAGCTCCAGGTCCCGGCGGGCGTTGTCGGGGCCGTAGGCGGGGCCGTCGCCCTCGGTGATGGCGGCATGAAAGCCGCTCAGCAGGTCCATGCGCGCCACCTCATCGCTGCTGTCGGCGCGCCACTCGCGGTACGGGTTCTCGAAGACCACCGGCGGGTCGGTGTCCACCCGCACGTGATCGAAGACGGTCTCGCCCTCGACCTGGGTGCTCTCGGAGACGATATCGAACTCCAGGAAGTCCGAGGTGTTACCGATGAAGAGGCTGTCGCCTAAGAGCTGCCCGCGCGTGCCCTCCACGTCCCAGCGCCGCGACATGCGCGCCCGCGGCGGGCTCTCGAAGATGCACGTCACATCCGAGTCGAACTCGAACACGCCCAGGTCCCAGCGATCCCGGCTGAGGGTGCGGCCGGTGAAGTGCTCGAACTTCGGCACGCGCACCTCACCTGTCACTCCCAGGACGCGCTGGACCTGCCCGGGGACAAGCATGCGGATGGCGTTGATCCCGTGGTAGTCGGCCTTGTTGGTGTAGTAGAGGCGGGCGTGCTGCGGGCGGCCGATGCAGCCCTCGTCGATCAGGATGCGCTTGAGCTGCTCCTCAGCCCACAGCCAGACCTGCTCGGCGACCTCCAGCACGATCCCGGCGTCATTGGCGGTCTGCACCATCCAGTCGGCGATGGTGGTGGTGGGCGCGATGGGGATCTCGGTGATGACGTGCACCCCGCGCGCCGCGCAGACGCCCAGGGTCATGGGGTTGGCGTCGGGCGGCGCGGCGCTGAGCATGGCGTCGGGCTGCGCCCGGTCCAGCAGCTCCAGCAGCGTGCGATAGCCCTCAACCTCCCAGCGTCGCTGCGAGGCGAGCCGCTTCTCCTCATTCACCTCGCAGAAGCCGCAGAACTCGTAGAGCTCGCTGTGCCGGGTGAGCTTATCAAGCGTCTGCATCCACGACTGTCCTCGACCGGTGCCTGCTCCGACCGTCCCGATGCGCAGTCGGCCCATTGTCGCTTCCTCCCTGTCCGTGGTTGCGCCACGCCCGATGCGATCCGCTCGGGCTCTCGTGGAACTGAAGCATCTCCTGCCACGCTACTCAAGCGGCAGCCCCAGAAGCTGCTGTGCGTTGCGGTACAGGATGTTTCGCCGGTCCTCGTCGGTCATATAGGCCGAGAGGATGCAGCCGATCCCATAGTGGGGGTCGAACCAGGGGCTGTCGGTGCCGAACACTATCTTGCGGCTGCCGGCGTGCTCGACCATGATCTCCACCGAGCCACGCACCGAGTAGGCGGCCGTCAGCTCCAGGTAGATATGCTTGTGGTCGCGCGCCACCTTCGCGGACTCCTCCCAGTCCCCATAGCCGGCGTGGCCCATCAGCAGTCGGATCTCGGGGAACTCGTCGGCGACCGCCGCCACCTCCCGGTAGCTCGACATGCCCTCGCCCTGCCACGTGTGTGTGAGGATGGGCAGCGAGCGCTCGTTGGCGTACTCGAAGGCCGGGCGGTAACGGTCATCGGTGAGCGGGACACTGTGCCCGTTGGGGTGCAGCTTGAAGCCCACGAATGCCGGCACGTCGGCGACCTGCCCCACGGTCTCCTGACGGCTCTCGAACTCGTCCAGCTCCGCCTGGAGGCGCTCGGGGTAGTTGGGGTTGAGCACCCACCAGCCGCGGAAGCGCTCCGGATGTTCGGCCACCACGTCCGCCATCTCCTGATTACCGCGGGTGGTGTCCACCAGGGCGGCGTGGGCCGACATCACCAGCCAGCGCACGCCGCAGCGGTCCATCGTCTCTACCACGTCCTCGGCGCGCCATCGCGGGAAGTAGATGGCCTGATACGGGCCGAAGTGCCCGTGGGTGTCGATGACCGGGCAGTCCTCCACCCGCCCGTGCTCCACGAACTCCCGTGCGAGCCTGCCCTCGCCGATCACAGGCGCACCTCCTCGAGCATCCTGCGCAGGTTACCGCCGGCGATCAGCTCTCGCTCCTCATCAGAGATGCGGGCGTGCAGCAGCGTCAGGACCGGCCCGCCCATGGGCGTCTCCGGGAAGTTCGTGCCCAGCAGCAGCCGCCGGGGGCCGTAGGCGCGACACAGGTCCTCGATGCCGCCATCCAGCTCGTAGCGGGAGGTGTCCACCATAAAGCTCCGGTAGCGCTCCATGAGCGGCCGGAACAGGCGGTCCTCGCCCCAGCTTCCGTGTGCCACGATGACCATATGCAGCTCAGGGAAGTCGGCCAGCAGCTCATGGGCGAGGCGGTAGGTGTCGAGGTTGCCGGGCATCTCGCGGCGATGCAAGAACAGCGGGATGCCGCGGCTCTGCATCTCCTCGAGCAGCCCGCCCATGGCGGCGGCGCTGAGCAGGTAGCGATGCTTCTCGGGGTAGGCCCACAGGGCCCGCACACCGGCCTCGCGCATCGCGTCCAGGAAGTCATCGACCTCGCCGAGCTCGCCGGTGTGCGGGGGCAGTATCCCCCACGCCGGCTCAAGCCGCGGCTCGCATCGCGCGGCCTCCGCGGTAAGGCGGTTGCCCACCTCCGGGCTCTCCTCGAAGATGGCCGCGTTGCGCACCAGGGCGCGGGCGACCCCGGCACGCTCCATCTCCCCCAGCAGCGCCTCGGGCGTCTCTGCGACGGCCGTGGGCGGGGATCTCGGCACACCGTACCAGCAGTTGCAGTCGAACAGCTCCATGACCCAGCCTCCGGGCCGCGTCCTCTCGTGTGCGGGTGCAGTTTCCCCGCGAGCGGTCTCCGCCCTCCCGACTGAGGGGAGATTCAAGGCGTGCGCCGATTGTGGGCCGTGCCTGCCGAGGTCGGGCCTTCCCATGCCCGAGGCGGACCGAAAGGCCCGCATTCGTTGCCGTTGCTCGCTCCCAGCAGGTGGCGCTTGCGCGCCACAAGCCGCCGAGGGCACCTTGCGCACCCCGCCTGGATGGGATAGACTCCCGCGACGTATGAAACGCGGGAGGACTGTTTGCGCGAGCGGGGAAGTCGTACGCAGCAGCGCGCGGGGTGTCCCCGCCACCGACTATCGGCGCCCGGACGGGCGCGAGGAGCCCGCGGCACAGCGGGCTGGCGATCATGATGATATGCAGACACCGTCTGCAAACCTTCGGACGTTTGCTCCTGGGCACGCTCACCCCCCTCATGGCGCTGGCGGCGCTGGCCGCCGCCCAGCCCGACAGCGGCCAGGCTGTGGAGGAGGCGCCGCAGCAGGCGCCGGTCCGAGACACGATCCTGCCGGCGGGCGTGGAGACAGAGCACCATGAGAGCCCCCCGGAGATCCTGCAGCGCCTGCCACGCTTCGGCGCTGATCTCTTCCTCCGGGCGGCCCGGGCGCCGGAGAGGCCGGAGGACGAGGGTGCGGCGGCCTCCTCCGCGCCGGTCCCCGCCAGCTACGTCCTGGGCCCGGGCGATGCGCTGAGCCTCCAGGTCTTCGCACAGGACTGGGAGCAGATCACCCAGGAGATGACAGTCACGCCCGAGGGCCTGATCTTCCCCGAGCAGCTCGGCCGCGTGACCGCCGCCGGACAGACCATCGAGCAGCTTCGCGAGAGCCTGCGGCAGTCTTACGCCAGGCTCTTCGCGGACCCCACTGTGACCCTCACCATCTCGTCGCAGCGAAGCATCGCGGTCTACGCCACCGGAGACGTGGTGCGGCCGGGCCGGTATGTGCTCTCGGGCATGGCGACGGCGCTCGACGCCCTGTACGCGGCCGGCGGACCCTCGGAGATCGGCTCCTACCGCCGCATTCGCCTCAGCCGGGTAGGCGCACAGCCGCGGGAGATCGATCTCTACGACTACCTGCTGACCGGCGAGCGGGAGAGCGATGTGCTGCTCGACCCCGGCGACACCATCTTCGTGCCCGCCATGGGCCCGGAGGTCGGGCTGGCCGGCGAGGTGCGGCGCCCGGCACGCTACGAGCTGACCGCTGAGGCCACGGTGGCCGATGCCATCGAGATGGCCGGCGGGCTGACCCCTCAGGCCCACCGCGTCCTGCATCTGTGGCGCGCCGACGAGCGCGAGCAGTGGCGGATGCTCACCTGCGACTGCTCCGGCGAGGGCGAGGGCCTGCAGATGGCGCTGGAGGACGGCGACGTCCTCGTGGCCCGCAGGATCAGGGACTCCGCGGCCAACACCGTGCGAATCCTGGGCGCGGTAAGGCGCCCCGGCTACTACCCGGTGGACCGCTACCCGACCGTGAGTGCGCTCATCGAGGCCGCTGAGGGGCTGTCGGTCGATGCGCACGTGGGCCGGGGGGCGATCAGCCGTCTCAACAGCCAGCGCCACTTCGAGATCATCACCTTCGAGGTCGCGAAGGCGCTCGAGGGCGACCCCCAGCACGACCTGGCGCTGCAGGCCAAGGACTACGTCACGGTCTACGAGCAGGAGGAGGTCGAGCCGCCGGCGGTCGTCGAGATCTCGGGGGCGGTGCAGCGCCCCGGCACCTACCGGTGGGCGGCCAACCTCCGCGTCAGCCAGCTCGTGATGCGGGCCGGCGGGCTGACGCCCCAGGCCTACACCGGCCGTGCGGACCTGCTGCGCGTGGGTGAGGATCAGAGCTGGCAGGTCATCCCGGTGGACCTGGCTGCGGCGCTGGCGGGCGATGAGGAGAAGGACATCGTCCTGCAGCGGGGAGACCGGCTGGAGGTGAAGACTCGGGAGGAGGTCGGCCGGGCCGGAACGGTCCACATCGAGGGGCTCGTGCGCAGCCCCGGCGACTACCCCCGCCACGGGGGCATGAGGGTGAGCGATCTCATCTTCGCCGCAGGCGGGCTCACGCCCGGCGCGGGGCCCCATGTCGAGCTGATCCCCGGCCGTTTCGAGGGCGCCCCCCAGCCGGTGCGGCTGATGCTCACCGGGGAGGGCGATGACTATGAGGTCGAGCCCGACCCGATCCTCTCAGACGATGACAGCGTGACCGTCACCGGCCGAGGAGAGTTCAAGACGCAGGCCGACGTGGTCTTCCTGAAGGGCCGGGTCCAGCAGCCGGGGGCCTACCCCATGGCCCCGGAGACCGGAGAGCCCGACTACACCGTCTGGGACCTGCTCCAGGACGGCGGCTCGATCCTGCCCGACGCCAACGTGCACGGCATCGTGGTGTACCGCCGCCGGGGAGCGGCGCTGGGCGAGGCCCAGGAGGAGGACCTCAACCGCGTGCTGCAGTCGGTCAATCGCGAGGCCAGGCAGCAGGAGGCCATGCAGGTTGACGCAGCCGAGCAGGCACAGTCCATGCAGCAGGCCGTCAGCTACCGCCTGCAGCAGGTGATGACATCGCCCAGCGGCGTGAACATCGTGCTGCCGCCGCGGCCGGTGCAGGAGGAGGACTGGGTGGCGGCCATCCCCATTGACGGCGAGGCACTGCTCGAGAGTCAGGGCCGCGAGGAGAATCTGGCGCTGGAGCCCGGCGACACGGTCATGGTACCCAGGAAGGTCAACACCGTGATGGTGCTGGGCGCGGTGCCCCGCTCGGGCGCCATCTCCTACGTTGAGGGTGAGCGCCTGGAGTACTACCTTAACGAGTCCGGGGGCCTGCGCGAGGATGCGGCGGGAAGCCGTATGGTAGTTGTGCACGCCAACGGGGCCGTGGAGCCCATCCGCCGGTCCACGGTACTGCGGGCCGGTGACGTGGTGGTCGTGCCCACCCGCCACATCGTGCGCAGCGTACAGACCGAGAGTGACATCGACCTGTGGCTGCGCACCATCGTGCCGCTGGCGACCGCCGCGCTGATATTCTGACACCCGCTCCGCTGCCGCTGCGGAGGATGCGACGCGCCCATGAGACTGCTTGAGAGATTCACCTGGTTGCACGTGCTGATCATCAGCCTGATCGGGGCCGGGCTGGTAGGCGCCATCGTGCACTTCACCCGTCCCGGCGCCTTCACCGCCACCAGCTCCCTGCTGCTGAGCGACCGGCCGGACATCGTCGCCGGGATCGGGGGGGACTCGTCCGCAGCCGATTCCGGGCCATCGCTGGAGCGCCTGCAGGCCATCCTGGTGAGCCGAGCGCTCAGGGAGCGTGTGGCCGAGAAGGTGAAGCTGGCCGAGACCCTCAACGCCCGGAGGGTCGATGCTGTCGAGATGCTGCTTCACAACACCACGGTGAAGGCCATCGGCGAGGACGGCCTGACCATGACGGTCACCACCCACGGCTACGCGCGCCCGCGCTTCGCAATGCTGGGCTACCCGGTCACTTTCGAGCGTGCCCGACAGCTCAGCGCCGAGATCGCCAACGCCTACGTCAGCGAGCTGCGGGAGTACCTGCGCGACGTCAGTCTGCAGCATGCTGCAGACACCGTGAGCTTCCTCCGCACCCGCCGTGATGAGCTCCAGGGCGAGCTGGCCGAGACCGAGGACCGACTGCAGACGCTCCGCGCCCAGTACGAGCTGCTGGACCCGGACAACGAGGCGACGCGCCTGGGGGAGCGCATCCGGGCGCTGGAGCAGGCCAGGGCGGAGGCTGCGGCGGAGGCCGACGCCTCCGCCAGCTCGATGAAGGAGGCCGAGAGCCAGCTCGCGGAGGCCGATGCCCGTCGCATCGCCTCCGCCGTGGAGGCCCGCAATCCGGTCATCTCCAGGCTGGAGGAAGAGCTGACGCAGCACCGCATCGACCTGGCCGCTGAGCTGGCGCGCGGCAAGAC
>JBNGDZ010000221.1:0-7835 GCA_049975765.1 Armatimonadota bacterium | reverse complement strand
CCTTTATGGACCGTATGATCCTCGAGTCCTACCCCTTCCGGGTGCTGGAGGGCATGGCGATCGCCGCCTACGCCACCGGCGTGCACGACGGACTGCTCTACATCCGCGCGGAGTACCCCCTGGCGGTCCAGCGCGTCTGGAACGCCATCTCCATGTGTGAGGAGCGGGGCTTTCTGGGCGAGGACACGTTCGGCAGCGGCTTCGACCTGCGCCTGGGCATCCGCGAGGGCGCCGGCGCCTTCGTCTGCGGGGAGGAGACGGCGCTGCTGGCCTCCATCGAGGGCGAGAGAGGGCATCCCCGCCTGCGTCCGCCCTACCCCGCCGAATCCGGCCTGTGGGGTCAGCCGACGCTGATCAACAACGTGGAGACATTCGCGGTAGTGCCCTGGATCATCCGGGAGGGCGCCGAGCGCTTCGCGGAGCTTGGCACCGAGCGCAGCAAGGGAACCAAGGTCTTCGCGCTTGCCGGAAAGGTGGCCCGGGGTGGGCTGATCGAGGTGCCCATGGGCATCACGATAGGCGAGATCGTTGAGGAGATCGGCGGCGGCGTGGCCGGCGAGCGCCAGTTCAAGGCCGTGCAGATCGGCGGGCCCTCCGGCGGATGCATTCCCGCGGAGCTGGCGGACACGCCCGTGGACTACGAGGCTCTCGGCGAGTTGGGTGCGATCATGGGCTCGGGCGGCTTCGTGGTGCTCGATGACAGCGACTGCATGGTGGACGTCGCGCACTACTTTTTGGAGTTCACACAGCGCGAGTCCTGCGGCAAGTGCACGCCCTGCCGCATCGGCACCCGGCGGATGCTGGAGATCCTGGAGCGCATCAGGGCCGGGGAGGGCGCGCCAGGGGACCTGGACCAACTCGAGGAGCTGGCGCTGATGGTCAAGCGCTCCAGCCTCTGCGGGCTCGGCCAGACCGCGCCCAATCCTGTGCTCTCCACGCTGCGGTACTTCCGGGAGGAGTACGAGGCGCATATCGAGGGGCGCTGCCCGGCGGGCAGGTGCAGGGCGCTGATCCACTACGAGATCACGGATGAGTGCATCGGCTGCACCAAGTGCGCGCAGGCGTGCCCCGCCGACGCCATCCAGATGCGCCCGCTCGAGAAGCACGAGATCGACGACGAGCTGTGCATCCGTTGCGGCACCTGCGTGAACGTGTGCCCGGTGGACGCGGTGGAGGTGCACTGACCCGGCCGGTCGCCGCGCGCCTGCGCCGCGGGCGGCTGGAAGCGTGCCTCATCTCTCGCGTAGGTCGGGCTTGCAGCCCGACAGAGACTGCGCACGTGCCGAGACCACGGGTCGCCGGTGTGCTTGCCACGGGCGACACGCGGCACGCCCGTCCGGAGGCCACGAGCGCCCGCCACCCGGTATGGCGATAGGGGCTTCCCCGCCCGCCGCTTCGCTCGATCAGCAAGTGCGTCAGGAGCAGCCGTCCACGCGAATGCCGACACTGATCATCGACGGACAATCGGTTACCGTCCCCGACGGCGCCACGATCCTGGAGATCCCCACGCTGTGCTACCGCGAGGGCCTGGCGCCGCAGACCTCCTGCATGGTCTGCGTGGTGCGCGTCGATGGCGGCGAGCGCCTGGTTCCCTCATGCGCCACGCAGGTGCGGGACGGCATGGTGGTGGAGAGCGAGACGGAGCAGGTCCACGCGGCACGGAGGATGGCGCTGGAGCTGCTGCTGTCGGACCACCTGGGCGACTGCCACGCCCCCTGCCAGCTCGCCTGCCCGGCGGGCCTGAACATCCCGGTGATGATCCGGCAGATCATCGCCGGCGACCTCCCCGGGGCCATCGGGACCGTGACCGAGCACATCCCGCTGCCGGCAGTGCTCGGGCGCATCTGCCCGGCCCCCTGCGAGGGCGCCTGCCGGCGCGGCTCGTACGACGAGCCGGTCGCGATCTGCCTGCTCAAGCGCCGGGTCGGCGATGAGAGACTGGCGGCGACCGGGGCGTGGCGGTCCGAGCCTGCGCCGCCCTCGGGCCGGCGCGTAGCGATCGTGGGGGCCGGGCCGGCGGGGCTGTCGGCGGCGTGGTACCTGCGCCGCCCCGGCCACGAGGTGGTCATCTTCGACGAGCGCGACGGGCTCGGCGGTGGCCTGCGCGAGGTCGAGGCCGAGCGCCTGCCCCGCGACGTCCTGGAGGCGGAGGCGGGGCGCATTCTTGACGCGGGCGTGGAGCTGCGTGCCGGCGTGCGCGTTGGGATGGACATACCCCTGGGCGATCTGCTGGAGGACTTCGACGCCGTGCTGCTCGCGCCCGGCGAGGTCGATGAGCGGCAGGCGCAGGAGCTGGGCGTCCCCTTCGGGCGGCGCGGGCTGGAGGCCGATCGCGGGACCCACGAGAGCCCGCTGGAGGGCGTCTTCGTGGCCGGCTCCGCGCTGAGCCCCTCGCGGCTTGCCGCCCGCGCCGTCGGCGCCGGGCGAGAGGCGGCTGAGGCCATCGACCGGTACCTCCGTGGCGAGGAGATCACGGCCGCCGATCGTCCATTCAACGTCAGCATGGGCCGACTCGACGAGGCCGAGGCGGCACAGATGGCGCAGGACGCCAGCGACCGGCCGCGAATCACCCCCTCAGGAGGCGAGGAGGCGGGCTTCAACGACGAGGAGGCCGCCCGCGAGGGCCTGCGCTGTCTGCACTGCGACTGCCGGGCCCTCGCGACGTGCCGGCTGAAGCGCTTCGCCGAGCAGTACGGGGCCGACCCCCGGGCGTTCTCCGGACAGCGGCGCAGCTTTCGGCGCGACGGCACGCATCCGACGCTCATCTACGAGCCGGGCAAGTGCATCGCCTGCGGCCTCTGCGTGGAGATCGCGAGGCAGTACGAGGAGGAGCTGGGCCTGACCTTCGTCGGCCGGGGCTTCGACATCCGTACGGCCGTGCCGTTCGACGAGCCGCTGGCGGAGGGCCTGCAGCGAGCAGCGCGAGAGTGCGCCGAGGCCTGTCCCACCGGCGCGCTCGTGCTTCGGGAGGACACCGCGGGCCTCGAGGAGATGTCAGAGGGCGATGAGTGAGACCCACGGCGGTCTCGTGGTCGAGGAGCTGGTGAAGGTCTACGACACGCCCGCCGGGCCCAACCGGGTGCTGGACGGGCTGTCGCTGGAGGCCCAGCCCGGCGAGAGCGTGGCCGTGCTGGGACCATCGGGCTCGGGGAAGAGCACGCTGCTGAACGTCATCGGCTCCCTGGACCGGCCCACCTCGGGGGCAATCCGGCTGGGGAGTCTTACGGTCAACGAGCTGGAGGGCCGGGCGCTGGCGGACTTCCGGGCCCGGAAGGTCGGCTTCATCTTCCAGGACCATCATCTGCTACCGCAGCTCACCGCCTTCGAGAACGTGCTGCTGCCGACGCTGGCGGCGGGCACCACTGACGGCGCCGAAGAGCGGGCCCGGGAGCTGCTGCGACGCGTGGGCGTGGGCGAGCGCGCGGAGGCGTTCCCGTCGCGGCTCTCGGGCGGGGAGCGCCAGCGCGTGGCGGCCGCCAGGGCGCTGATCAACGGGGCCGGCGTCCTGCTGTGCGACGAGCCCACCGGCAACCTGGACCGGGACACCGGCAACCGTCTCGTGAGGCTGCTGGCGGAGCTGGCCGAGGACGGCGTCATCGTGGTCATGGTCACTCACAACGTCGAGCAGGCGGGGCTGCTGGGCCGGCGACTGCTGCTGCGGGAGGGGAAGCTGGTGGACTGGGAGGAGAGCCTGAAGGGGGACCGGGCGTGACCGCCACCCGACTCGTCCTCCGGTCGCTGGCGCACTACTGGCGGACCGGCGTGGTGGTCGCCGTCGGCCTGGCCGTGGCCACTGCGGTCATCGTCGGCTCTCTCGTCATCGGCGACTCCATCCAGGGCTCCATCCGCCGGACGGCCCTGGCGCGACTCGGTGTCATCTTTGACGCCGTGACCGCGCCGCGCTTCTTCCGGGCCGTGCTGGCGGAGGACGCGAACATCACAGGGCGCGCCGCGGCCCTGATCCGCGTGGACGGCTCCGTACGCGCGGAAGACAGCGAAGCGGTCATCGCCAACGTCTCGGTCGTCGGCATCGACGACGGCTTCTGGGGCCTCTACCCCGATGCGCGGTCATACCCCCTGGCCTCCCGCTCAGCCATCATCAACGAGTCCCTCGCCGACGACGCGGGCGTCGCGGAGGGCGATACGCTTCTCGTCACGGTCTCGCGTCCGGGCGAGGCCATGGCCCACACGCTCTTCGCCCGCCGGGAGCGCCAGGAGACGCTCGCCACGCTGCGGGTCAAGGTGCAGGCGATCCTGCCCGACCTCGGCCCCGGTGGCTTCCGCCTCGACCCATCGACCGCCATGCCCCGGAACGTGCTGCTGAGCCGGGAGTGGCTCGCGGAGCAGATAGAGCAGCCCCACATGGCTAACACGCTGGTGCTGGGGCCGGTGCCCGGCCCGGACGGCACCTACCCGCCCATCGGCGAGCTGCGGCGCACCGACGCCCTCGGATCATCACACCCCTCGGATCAGCGCGAGCAGATCAAGCAGGCCATGACGCTCGAGGACCATGGGCTGTACCTGCGCCGGCATGGCTCATACGTCTCGGTGTTCAGCGAGGCAGTCACGCTCACCAAGGCGCAGGTCGAGGCCGCGCAGCAGGCGGCGGGCAGCCTTGGGGTCGAGGGGCGGACGCATCGGACCTCCGTGTACCTGGCCGACGCGATCGAGGTGGTCGGGGCGCCGTCGCGCTCCATCGCATACGCCGTCGTGGCGAACCTGCATGGCCAGCAGGGCCTGCCGCTGGTCGAGGGTCGCCCTGAGGCCGGGCAGGCGGGCGTATGGCTCAACGAGTGGGCCATGGAGGACCTGGGCGTAGCCGTCGGCGACCGGGTTGACCTCCGTCTGCGCTGGCGCGTGAGCACGCCGTCGGGGTATGAGGACCGATCCGCGGTCCTGCCGCTCGACGGGGCGGTCGCGATGCGCGGGCTCGGCGCCGACCCGGGACTCGTGCCGGACTTCGAGGGCATCACCGACGCCGAGCACATCGACGAGTGGGAGCCGCCCTTCCCCATCGACCTCTCGCGCGTGACCGATCGCGATGAGCACTACTGGGACCGCCATCGGGCCGCGCCGAAGGCCTTCGTCGATACGGAACTGCTCAGGCGCATGTGGCAGGGACCCGACGGGACCGGTCCGTGGGTCACCTCGGTGCAGATGAGGCCGGAGGCGGACGCGTCGGCTTTCGTCGAGGAGTATCGCGAGGCGCTGCTGGCCGAGCTTGAGCCTGAGGACGCCGGCGTCGCGATCCTTCCCGTGCGGGAGCAGGCCCTGGAGGCCAGCAGGGGCACCTCGGACTTCTCCTCCCTGTTTCTCGGCATGAGCATGTTCCTGGTCTTCGCCGGCGCCGGGCTGGCCGGGACGCTCATGCGTCTGTCCGCCGAGCGCCGCGCCTCGCAGGCGGGCATCATGCTCGCGACCGGCTTCACCGCCCGCGACACCGGCCGCGCAGTTGCGGCCGAGGGCGTGGTCCTGTCGCTGATCGGCACCGCCATCGGCACACCGCTGGGCGTGCTCTATGCGCATGGAATCGTCCGCGCGCTGGCGACGTGGTGGGAGGGGGCACTGGGCAACGCCCCGGTGCTGGGGCTGTTGGCGCATCCCGTAACAGTGCTGCAGGGCGCCGGTGGAGCCCTGGTGGTGGGCGTGGTCGCGACCCTCTGGGGCGTGCGAGCGGTCTCGGCGCGACCGGTGCTGGAGCTGCTGCGCGGCTGGCAGAGCGGCGAGGTGGCGCCGTCCGGCCGCAGGGCCTGGACGCTCTCGGCGCTCTTCCTTCTGCTGATCGTCGCCGCCGGCCTGCTCGCAGCGGCGCTGGGCGGGGCGCTTGCGGAGCAGAGCGCCTTCTTCGGCATCGGGGCAGCCCTGCTGCTGTCGGCGCTGGCGGGCACGCACGTCACGCTCACGCGCGCCATGCGCCTCCGGGGCGCATCGCGATCCAGGCTGGGCCTGACGCTGCGCAGCGCCGCCTCCGCGCGGGGCCGGAGCCTGCTGCTGGTGGGGCTGATCGCGGCCGCCACCTTCGTGATCGTAACCGTGGCCGCCAACTCGCGCGACTTCTCCGGCATCGACACCGAGGACCGCTCCTCGGGGACAGGGGGCTTCTCGCTGGTGGCGACCTCGTCGGTGCCACTGCGCTTCGATCCGGGGACTGAGGAGGGGCGCGAGAACCTGGGCTTTCTGCCCGACGAGCAGGAGGCGCTGGCCGAGACGCAGATTATATCCCTGCCGCGGAGCCCCGGCGAGGACATCTCGTGCCTGAACATCGCCCGTCCCACGCATCCGCGTCTGCTGGGCGTCACGGCCGAGATGATCCGGCGCGACGGCTTCCCTGTCACGACCCTCCGGGAGCCGCCCGCGGGTAACCCCTGGCGCCTGTTGAGCGAAGAAGACAAGGGGGGACCGATCCCGGCCATTGGTGACGCCGCCAGCGTCCAGTGGCAGCTTCACTCGGGCCTCGGCAGGACGTACGAGCTCACCACGCCGCGCGGCACGCATCGACTCCGGTTCGCCGGCCTGCTGCGCGGGAGCATCTTCCAGAGCGAGCTGCTGGTGCACGAGGACGAGCTGAGGCGGCTCTACCCGGACATCGAGGGCCCCAGCTACTTCCTGGTGGACACGCCGCAGGGGCGGGAGGAGCGTGCGGCCGACGCCCTGCGCACCGCGCTGGGCGACATGGGCGTGGAGGTCCGGACCACGCGCGAGGTGCTCAACAGCTACATCCGGGTGCAGAACACCTACCTGACGATGTTCCTTGCTCTGGGCGGGCTGGGCCTGCTGCTGGGCACCATCGGGCTGGTGGCGGTGATACTGCGCAGCGCCTTCGAGCGGCGCAGCGAGTTCGCGCTGATGCTCGCCACCGGCTTCACGCGCGCGAACCTTACCTGGCTGCTGGCCGTCGAGAACGCAGGACTGCTCGTCGCCGGCATGGCGGTGGGCACGATCACCGCGCTGATCGCGGTGGCGCCACACCTGGCCTCCGCGCAGGCGAATGTGAACTGGCGGGCGTTGGTCATGGTGCTGGGGGGGATCCTGCTGGTGGGGATAGTCTCCTGCATGGCGGGCGCCAGGGCGGCGATACGGGGCGAGCTCATCCAGGCGTTGCGGTCGGAGTGAGTGGCATGGCAGGGAGATACGGTGGCACGATTGCAGCCGCCATCGGGTTGCTGCTGGTGGCCGGAGTCGCCCGAGGCCCCGCCCAGACCGGGGCGGACTGGCCCATGTTCCGGGGCAAGGCCCAGAACACCGGCGTGGCGCACTCGCCGCTGGCGGACGCCCTGAGCGTGAAGTGGGCCTACGAGACCGGCTCGTCGGTGGAGTCGACCGCCGCCATCGTGGGAGATACCGTCTATGTGGGGACGATGACCGGCGCGCTGGTGGCCATCGACCTTGCCCGAGGCGGCCTCAAGTGGAAGTACCTCACCGGCGGTGACGCCATCTCGGCCTCGCCGCTGGTACATGGCTCGACCGTCTACGTGGGGGACGAGGGCGGCACCTTCCACGCCGTCCGTGCCACCGACGGGCGCCGCCGCTGGACGTTCGAGACCGGCGGCAAGATCATGTCCTCCGCCATCTGGGTGGCGGACTCGGTGCTCTTCGGCTCCTACGACAACAGCCTCTATCGCCTGCGGGCCTCGGACGGCAGGAAGCTCTGGAGCTTCACCGCGGAGGCCCAGGTGCACTGCCCGCCGACTGAGGCCGGGGGCGTGGTGATGATCGCGGGCTGCGATGGCTTCCTGCGCATGATCGATCTCGCCACCGGCCGGGAGAAGCGCTCGGCGCTGCTGGGCGGCAACTTCTCCGCCGCCCCGGCCTACGGCTCGGGCGCGGTCTACGTG
>JBNGDZ010000220.1:0-7840 GCA_049975765.1 Armatimonadota bacterium | reverse complement strand
ACCACATAACACACAACACCGGCACTCCCTCATCCACACGAATTTAGATGCTGCCCGCGCTGATAAACGCCCTTGACAGCACAGGCGCGGGTCACATATAATCAATCATTGCCGCGCGGGCAAGCGGGTCACACGTCGCGCGCAACCCAGGGAACCCGTGACCGCGAACTGCCCGATGCGGTTCTTTGTGGTGGGGCTGGGGAAAACAGAGGCCGGCTTGCGACGCACTCGTGACCGGCCGCGCAACTGACAAAGGGGCGCACGCCAAGGTAAGGATCTGATGAAACCACGGTGCCTGCTGACCGTGGCAGGTGCCTCCAGCGGCGATGCTCATGGATGGCCCCTCAGGTGCGAGGGGTCTTTTGCGTCTCCCCGGTCAGCACTTCGAGAAGGACAGTCCAGCCGAAGCGATCAGGCGAAAGGGAGCCACTATGCCCACCATCAACCAGCTCGTGCGCAAGGGCCGGGAGAAGAAGCAGAAGAAGCAGAAGGCGCCGGCGCTGAAGTACAACTGGAACGCCATCAAGCGCAAGTCCACGCGCGTTGACGGCGCTCCGCAGCGCCGCGGAGTGGTCACCCGCGTGTGGGCGCAGACGCCCAAGAAGCCCAACTCCGCCCTGCGCAAGGTTTGCCGGGTCCGGCTCTTCAACCGGCAGGAGGTCACGGCCTACATCCCCGGCGAGGGCCACAACGTGGCGCCGCACAGCATCGTGCTGGTCCGCGGCGGCCGCGTCAAGGACCTTAACTCCGTGAAGTACCATGTGGTGCGCGGCACCCTGGACGTCGCCGGGGTCGAGGACCGCCGTCAGGCACGCTCCAAGTACGGGACCAAGAAGCCCGATTAGGCCGGGTGCAGGCGCGTGCGTCGATAGTCGTTCCAGACCGAAGAGAGGTGCATCCGATTGCCCAGGAAGGGCCCCGCTCCCAAGCGTGAGCTGAAGCCGGACGAGGTGTTCGGCAGCCGTCTCGTGACGCGGTTCATCAACAAGATCCTCCAGCGCGGCAACAAGGCCGCCGCCGAGAAGATCTTCTACGGCGCCATGCAGCTCATCGCCGAGCGCAGTGGCGAGAACCCGCTGGTGGTTGTGCGCAACGCGCTGCGTAACGTCATGCCCAGTCTGGAGGTGCGCCCGCGCCGGGTGGGCGGGGCCACCTACCAGGTGCCGGTGGAGGTTGACACGCGCCGGCAGCTCACGCTGGCGGTGCGCTGGCTCGTCAGCGCCGCACGCGCCCGCGGGGAGCGCACCATGGTGGAGCGCTTCGCGAACGAGCTGATGGACGCTTCCAACCGCGAGGGCGCCGCCGTTCGGCGCCGCGAGGAGATGCACCGCATGGCCGAGGCCAACAAGGCGTACGCGCACTACCGCTGGTAGGCCGGGACGGGCATCGCGGCCATCGACGCATCCGACCGGTCGTTGACATACAATCGCCGCACCGATGGGTGAACTGAGTTGTCGTTCGAGGACACGCTGAGAAAAACCAGGAACATCGGCTTCGCCGCCCATATTGACGCGGGGAAGACCACCACCACCGAGCGCATCCTCTATTACACGGGGAAGGTGCATCGGATGGGGGAGGTCCATGACGGCGACGCCACGATGGACTGGATGGAGCAGGAGATGGAGCGGGGTATCACCATCACCTCCGCCGCCACCACCTGTACGTGGCGGGACCATCGCATCAATATCATCGACACGCCGGGGCACGTGGACTTCACGGTGGAGGTGGAGCGGTCGCTGCGCGTGCTCGACGGCGTGGTCGTCATCTTCTGCGCCGTGGGCGGGGTGCAGCCGCAGTCCGAGACGGTGTGGCGGCAGGCCAGCAAGTACAACATTCCGCGGCTGGCGTTCGTGAACAAGATGGATCGCATCGGCGCCGACTTCCATGATGTGCTGCATCAGACCCGCCGACGCCTGGGCGCCGAGGCCGTGGCCATTCAGCTGCCCATCGGCAAGGAGGACGGGCATCGCGGCATCATAGACCTCATCGAGCAGAGGGCGTGGGAGTTCTCGGACGAGGAGGACGTGCCGCCCCGTGAGATCGAGATGCCCGAGAACATGCGGGACATGGTGGACGCCTTCCGGGAGCACCTGGTGGTGAGTCTGGCGGACATCAACCCGGACCTGGAGGCGAAGTTCTTCGCCGGTGAGGAGCCGACCCCGGAGGAGATGCGGGAGACCATCCGGCGGGCCACCATCGCCTGCGAGCTTGTGCCGGTCATGTGCGGGACGGCGCTGCGCAACAAGGGCATCCAGCCGCTGCTGGATGCCATCGTGGCCTACCTGCCCTCGCCGATCGACGTGCCGCCGGTGGTGGGAGAGCATCCCGAGACCGGGGAGGAGATGAGCCGGGCGCCAGACCCCGAGGAGCCGTTCAGCGCACTGGCCTTCAAGGTGGCCGTGGACCCCTTCGTGGGCCACATCACCTACATCCGGTGCTACTCGGGCTCGGCGAAGGTCGGCGACCGGGTGCTCAATGCCGACACCGGCCATAAGGAGCGCATCACCCGACTGTTGCGCATGCACGCCAACCGGCGTGAGGACATTGAGCAGATCGGCCCCGGCGACATCGTTGCCGCGGTGGGCCTTGATGAGACGACCACCGGAGACACGCTTACAGCGCTGAATGCACCCATCGTGCTGGAGCGAATGGTCTTCCCCGAGCCGGTCATCTCGATGGTCATCGAGCCCCGGTCGCAGGCCGACGAGGACAGGCTGGGGCAGGCTCTACGCCGCCTGACCATGGAGGACCCCACGCTGCGGCTGGAGACGGACTCCGAGACCGGTCAGCAGCTCATCTCCGGCATGGGAGAGCTGCACCTGGAGGTCATTGTGGACCGACTGAGGCGGGAGTTCGACGCGGAGGCCAACATCGGCCGCCCTCGCGTCGCCTACCGCGAGACCATCCGGCAGCCCGCCAGGGGAGAGGGCCGGTTCGTGAAGCAGACGGGAGGCCGCGGGCAGTACGGGCACGTCATTCTGCGGCTGGAGCCGATCGCGACCGACACGAAGCTGGAGTACGAGGACGAGAGCAAGGGGGACGAGATCCCGGAGGAGTTCAAGTCGGCGGTGCAGTCGGGTGTGGTGGAGGCCATGGGCGCGGGGACGCTGGCCGGCTATCCGGCGGTGGGGATCCGCTGCACGGTGCTGGGGGGGTCGTTCCACGAGGTGGACTCCTCGGACGTGGCCTTCAAGGTGGCTGCGAGCCAGGCCTTCCAGCAGGCCTTCGATAGCGGTCAGCCGGTGCTGCTGGAGCCGGTGATGGCGGCGGAGGTCGTCACGCCGGAGCAGTACTTCGGGGACGTGCTCAACGACCTGACGACCCGCCGGGCGCAGATCGTGGAGGTCAAGGCCACGGCCGGCGACACCCGCACGATCGAGCTGAAGGTGCCGCTGGCCAACATGTTCGGCTATGCCACGGCCCTGCGGTCACTCACGCAGGGGCGCGCGACGTACACCATGGAGCCGGATCGCTATGAGCCGGTCCCCGAGGACCAGCAGCAGGAGCTGGTAAGCTGACCGGCGGACGCAAGCTCAGTGGGCGAGGAGCCCGGAGGGACAGGCACAATGGCCCAGGCGAACAAGATCAGGATCAAGCTGAAGGCGTTCGACCACAAGCTGCTGGACCGGTCGGCGCAGAAGATCGTGGAGACGGCCGAGCGGACCGGCGCGAAGGTCTCCGGGCCGATCCCGCTGCCCACCAAGAAGCATGTGCACTGCGTCGTGAAGCCCACGGCGCTGGGCCGGGCCACCCGCACCATGGAGCACTTCGAGATGCGGGTGCACAAGCGGCTGATCGACATCCTGGACTCGACGACCCGCACCGTTGACGCCCTCATGAAGCTGGATCTGCCGGGCGGCGTTGACGTGGCCATCAAGACCTACACATCCTGACCGCACACGACGGGCGGTAGTTGGTGACAGCCATGCCGACAGGACTGCTGGGCAAGAAGGTGGGAATGACCAGGGTCTTCGACGAGGCCGGCCGGTCAGTTCCGGTCACCGTCGTCGAGGCCGGTCCCTGCGTGGTGGTGCAGCGCAAGACCGCTGACACCGACGGCTACGAGGCCGTCCAGCTCGGCTTCGAGCAGGTGCCACATCACAAGGTCAATGAGCCCATGCTGGGGCACTTCATGTCCCGGAACATCGAGCCCCATCGCTACCTGAGGGAGTTCGGGGTGCTCAGCGATGAGGAGCTGGAGCCGGGCGCCACCGTGACGGTGGAGATCTTCGCGGAGGGGCAGCTCGTGGAGGTCACCGGCACGTCCAAGGGCCGGGGCTTTGCGGGCGGAGTGCGGCGCCACGGCTTCAAGGGCGGCCCGGCCAGCCACGGCTCCAAGGTCCATCGCACCCCCCAGTCCGCCGGCGCCACCGACGCCCAGCGGGTCTTCCCGGGCAAGCGCAGCCCGGGACACATGGGCGCTGAGCGCGTCACGACGAGGGGGCTGCAGGTGGTGCAGGTGGACCCGGAGCGCAACGTGCTGCTGATCAAGGGCGCCGTCCCCGGTCCGCGGGGCGGGCTGGTGGAGATCACGATGCAGTCCCCGGCCGAGGGAGGCGATGAGTGATGCCCGAGGTGGCGCTCTACGACAAGAGGGGCGAGAAGGTGGGGCAGGTGGAGCTGCTGGACGAGATCTTCGCCGCCGCGGTTAATCACGACCTCATCCACCAGGCGGTGGTGAGGGTCGAGCAGGAGATGAATCAGGACTCCGCGCGCACGCTGGGGCGCGCTGAGGTGCGCATGACGGGAGCCAAGTGGTACCGGCAGAAGGGGACCGGCCGGGCCCGGCACGGGCCGCAGTCAGCGCCCATCTTCGTGGGCGGCGGCGTGGCCCACGGCCCCCGCGAGCCGAGTCGCACGCCGAAGATGAGCCGGCGGATGCGGCGCCAGGCCCTGGCGGCGGCGCTGTCGGCGAAGCTCCATGAGGCCGCCATCATGATCGTGGACGAGGTGAGCATGGAGGAGATCGCCACTCGCCCGTTCGTGCATATGCTGGAGGACCTGGGCGCCGAGGGCCGGACGCTGATGCTGCTTGGCAGCGACGAGGCGCGGGACGAGAAGGTCTACAAGTCGGGGCGCAACATCCCCGACCTGGTCATGCGCGAGTCCCCGCACATAAACGCCCGGGACGTCATCTGGGCGGAGACCATCATCATCAGCCGGGCGGGGCTGAATGCGCTGTGCGAGGTGTGCGCCAATGCTTAGCACCGAGCAGATGAACTACTACCGGCAGATCATCCACAGGCCGGTGGTCACCGAGAAGAGCATGAGAATGTCCGAGCAGGACCACGTGTATACCTTTGAGGTGGCCCCGGAGGCCAACAAGGTCGAGATTCGGCGAGCCATCGAGGCCATGTTCGATGTGACGGTGACCAAGGTCAACACCATGCGGGTGGCGGGCAAGAAGCGGCAGCGCAGCTACCGCCACGGTGCGGGGCGCACCGCCGAGCGGAAGAAGGCCATCGTGTTCCTGGCCCCCGGGGACACCATCGACGTGGTCGAGATGGGCGGCTGAGCGAAGCCGACGGACGCGGGCAGCGACACACGGGAGAGTGCGACCGATGCCACTAAAGCACCACAAGCCAACGACACCAGGAGAGCGGCAGCACATCGACGCCGACCGCTCCAAGGTGAGCAGGAAGAAGCCCGAGCGGAGTCTCGTTACGGGCCGGCGCGACAAGTCCGCCGGCCGCAACACCCATGGCGGCATCACCGTGCGGCACAAGGGCGGCGGCCACAAGCGCCGGCTGCGCGAGATCGACTTCAAGCGTGACAAGGATGGTGTGCCCGCCACGGTGGCCGCCATCGAGTACGACCCGAACCGCTCGGCGCACATTGCACTGCTGCACTACGCCGACGGTGAGAAGCGCTACATCATCGCCCCCGAAGGGGTGGATGAGGGCGCGACAGTGGTCTCCGGCCCCAAGGCCCCCATCCGGGCGGGCAACTGCCTGCCGCTGGAGAACATCCCCGTGGGCAGCGTCATCCACTGCATCGAGCTGACGCCGGGGCGAGGCGCACAGCTTGCGCGCAGCGCCGGCGCCGAGGCCCGGTTCGTGGCCCAGGAGGGCACCTACGCGCTGATCCAACTGCCCTCGGGCGAGATGCGGATGGTTGACGCCCGCTGCCGGGCCACCATCGGCCGTGTGGGCAACGCGGATCACGACAACGTGTCTCTGGGCAAGGCCGGGCGCAAGCGCTGGAAGGGCGTCAGGCCCACGGTACGCGGATCGGCGATGAACCCTGTGGATCACCCTCACGGCGGCGGAGAGGGCAAGGCGCCTATTGGCCATGACAGCCCCCGCAGCCCATGGGGCAAGCGCACGCTGGGCAAGCACACTCGCAAGCGCAGCAAGCCGTCAAACCGGTTCATCGTCCGCCGGCGCCACGGGCGGTAGACGGCCTGAGCGGAAGGAGCGAGGCGAGCCAATGGCACGATCACTGAAGAAGGGACCGTTCGCGGACGAGCACCTGCTGACAAAGGTCCGCGAGATGAACAGCATCGGCGAGAAGCGGATTATCCGTACCTGGTCGCGGCGCTCGACGATCTTCCCGGAGATGGTCGGGCACACCATCGCGGTCTACGACGGGCGCAAGCACGTGCCCGTGTACATCACCGAGAACATGGTCGGACACAAGCTTGGGGAGTTCGCCCCGACGCGGACCTACCGGGGGATGCGCCCCGGTCGGCCCGGGGAGCGGACCACCCGCGTGGCCGCCGGCGAGCGCGAGTAGACGGGAGGCTGCACCATGGACGTGAGGGCACAGGCGAAGTATCTGCGACGGGGGGCGCGCAAGGTGCGGCGGTACGCCGAGCTGATCGTGGGCAAGGAGCTTGATGAGGCGCGGGCCATTCTGGCCGTGCAGCGCAGCCCGGTCTGCCGGGAGATCGAGAAGGTGCTCGAATCCGCGGTCGCCAACGCCGAGAACAACCTCGGCCTCGACCCCGAGGACCTGTCGGTGGCCAAGGCCTACGTCGATGAGGGCCTCACCATCCCGCGCATCAAGCCGCGGGCGCGGGGCCGCGCCGACAGGATCCGCAAGCGCACCTGCCACGTGACGGTCGTACTCACCGACGGCGAGGACGAGGAGAGCGAGCAGTAGCCGCCGCGGGCGGCACAGAGCCAGGGAGCTGACACTGGATGGGTCAGAAAGTACATCCGTACGGGTTCCGCCTCGGGATCATCCGCGAGGCCAAGAGCAAGTGGTTCGCGGAGGGCCGGGAGTACCGCGACCAACTGGTCGAGGACCTGCAGGGCCGCAAGCTGATCCACGAGCGGCATCACCATGCCGGCATCTCGAGGATCCTCATCGAGCGCGCCGCCGGGACCACCACGGTCACCATCGAGTCCGCCAAGCCGGGCATCGTCATCGGCCGCGGGGGCTCGGACGTGGACCGGCTGCGCCGCGACCTGGATGAGATCATGAGCGGGCGGGTCCGGGTCAACGTTGAGGAGACAAAGAACCCCGAGGTCAACGCCCAGGTCATCGCCGAGGAGATCGCCAGCCAGATCGAGCGGCGGGCGTCCATCCGGCGGGCGATGAGCCAGGCTATGGAAAGGGCCGTGCGCGCAGGCGTTGACGGCATTCGCGTGGCCGTCTCGGGGCGGCTGATGGGCGCGGAGATCGCGCGCACCGAGCGGATGGGGCCGGTGGGCAGTGTACCCCTGCACACCCTGCGGGCGGACGTGGAGCGCGGCTTCTCCGAGGCCGTGACGGGATACGGGCACATCGGCGTGCAGGTCTACCTGTCCAACGGCGAGGTCCTGCCGCCGCCGCCCAGCCCGCCCGAGGGCCAGCGAGAGCAGCTTGAGGCCGAGGAGCCTGAGGAGACCGCCGA
>JBNGDZ010000219.1:0-7844 GCA_049975765.1 Armatimonadota bacterium | reverse complement strand
ACCCCAGAGAATGGCCGACCGCGGCGCCGCGGAGACCGGCCCTCGCGAGCGCGTACGATAGCCGTATGGAGGGGCCGGACCACCGTCCGGCCCGCCGTTGATGCCTCACGGAGAGGCCGGCTTCCCAGCCCGCCTCGTGGTTTGAGCGTTCGCGTTGACGTAAGGGCGCCGGCCGGGGCTGAACCTGGGAGGTCTCTTGCTTCGCTCGCGACCTCCCACCGCTCGCCTCGCTCGCGGCGGCCCCCATCGCATCGGCGGCGCCAATACCAGGGACAGGCACGCGGAGTGCGAGTGCCCTGCGCATGCGGATAGTGCGACTTTTCTGCGATTCCCTTGACAGGCACCAGTCCTCTGACGATAATGGGGTCTAACTGGGTGACATGGGGTTTGGCCGGGTGAACACGGGATCGTCCTATCTGCCGAAGGGCCATCATGGATCGCCAGGGCGCCAGCGTCAATCCGGTCGATGCATCGGGGAGAATAACTCTCCGGGAGCATCACCTGGACGAGTTGGAGGACTCGGTCGTCCTCACCCAGGGCTTCGATGAGAACCTTCTCATGTTCACGCCGGAGCAGTGGTCCACCTTCCGTATGCGCATTGTCGGCGGCGATGAGATGGACCCGGACATGGATGATCTGCGCAGGCTGTTCATCGCCCCGGCGACCGAGGTGGATCTCGACGATCGGGGGCGGCTGAAGCTCCCGGAGGCTCTCCGCGGCTGGGCCGGCCTCAAGCCCGGCACCTCCCGGGCGGTCGTGCTCAACATCGGCACCCGCTTCGAGATCTGGGAGGAGGCTCACTACCGGCAGTACATGCGGGATCGCGCCTCGCACCTCAAGGAGATCGCGCGCCGGCGCTTCGGCAGCCGAACCGAGGAGGCATCGGCGGAGGTGTGACGGCTCCCGAGCATGTGCCGGTCATGGTCGAGGAGGTCATCGAGTATCTCGCGCCACGGTCCGGGGGAGTATACGTAGACGGCACGGTCGGCGGTGGCGGACATTCACAGCACATCCTGGAGCACTCCGCGCCGGACGGCAGAGTCATCGGCCTGGATCGCGATCCGGCCCAGCTTGAGCTCGCGCGCCGCCGGCTGGCGGAGTTCGCGGACAGGATCACACTGGTTCGAGCCAGCTACGAGGACGTGCTTGACGTCCTGGCCGAGTTGAACCTTGACAGCATCGACGGCATGCTCATCGACACCGGTCCCAGCCGCGACCAGCTTGCGGGGCGAACCACTGGCCGCGGCCGAGGCTTCTCCTGGTGGGGTGAGGACGAGCCGCTGATCATGGCCTACGATCCCTCCCAGGAGACCACCGCGCGGAAGCTGCTGGCGGAACTGCCTGCGAGGGAGCTGCAAGAGCTGTTCGACCGGACGCTCCGCGGCTCAGAGGTGGGTCGGGTGACCCAGGCTATCGTCAGGCAGCGGGAGAGGGCGCCTATCGAGACCACCGGCGAGCTCACCGGGCTGCTGCGGGAGGCGCTGGCCTTCAAGGGTCCGACGGTGGACAGGCGCGTGGCGGCGGCCTACCTGGCGCTGCGCATCGCGGTGAACGATGAGCTGGAGGCCCTGAGACGCGGTATCGACGCCGCGGTCGAGGGTCTGACGGGCGGAGGCAGGCTGGTCGTGCTGACCTTCCACGGCCTCGAGCATCGCATCGGGCGGAGGCGCCTGCGCGAGCTTGAGGGAGGGCCGATAGGCCCGCCGAGGCTCGTCGGCGCGCCGGAGCGGGAGCAGAAGGTGAAGGTCCTCACGCCGAAGCCGCTCTTCCCGAGCGAGGAGGAGGTCTCCGCCAATCCCGCAGCCCGCAGCGCCCGACTGCACGCTGCGCAGCGGGTCTGACGCCGTGAACAGGGAGGCGACAGGAGAGCAGGTCTTAGGCTTTCCGGCAATTGGCTCCAGGCGGCCAATTCCGGACGACGGGGGACGAGTGCCCGGGTAATGACCGCAGCACCTTTGCACAACCGGATGCACCACCAATCGCAGCCTCCATCGCAGCAGTAAACGACGCAAGGGTTGCCGCAACGTGGTCAGCTACGGTCCCCCCAAGGCACGCGGTCCACGGAACCAACGCGTCGCAGCAAACGGGCAAGGGCACTCGTCCCCCTGACACAAGCATTCTCGCCGCCGGGACACGCCGCGTCGTCAATGGCCTGCCGGCCGGTGAGGAGGAACGTCTCGGACCGGCTGGGAGGGAGAGAGAATGCGACGTCCCACAGCCTCGAGCCGGCAGCGTACCCCGGTTGGGCCTCCACGTGCTCGCAGTGGCGCGCATCTGTGGTCGGAGCTGATCAAGCCCGCGCTGGTCATCACCATGATCGGCGGGGGCGCCGTTCTGTACCTGGTGGGCTGCGCCCGGCTCTCGGTCATAGAGTGCGACGAGCAGCGCCTCGAGCGCCTGGTTCAGGACGAGCGCGCCAGAGAGCTTGAGCTGCACCGCCGCCTCGCCGAGCTTCGCACCGCGGATCAGATCCGGACCCACATCGCTCAGCGCGGGCTGTGTAGGCCCCGTGGCACCCTGCATGTGCACCTGACCGATGTCCCTCCCAGGCTCTACGCCGCGCTGCCCACTCCCACGACAGAAAAGCCGCCTCAGGAGATCAGGTTGGGGCAGCACGGGAACGATGCCAGGCGTCCGCTGCTGGCCTCAGCACCGCTCTTCGAGTGATCCCGCACTCCGCGGCCGGACGGCGCGCTTCCGGGTGATCCGATGCCATACGCCCGCCACTACAACCAGCAGCGTCGCGGTCCTGCGCCGCACCCGCTCGCACCGGTGCGGGCTCGCTGGTTCCTGACCATCATTGTCGTGCTGGTCTCCGTGATCGCGGTCAAGCTCGCCATGGTGCAGGTCGTGCGCCGCGGACACTACATGGAGCTGGACCGCTCCCTGCACCGCGGCTCCGATCCGGAGCTGCCCAGCCCGGGCGGCATCTACGCGCGCGGCCTCGAGCCCATGGCCGTCAGCGTCCCTCTCGTCTCCGTCTGCGCCAACCCCGAGGATGTCGCGGCATCACGGGAGGGGATCGCCGGGATCGCACGGGAGGTGGCGACTCTGGCCGACCTGAACGCCGCCGATCTGCGTCAGAAGCTCGACAGCGGCCTGCGTTCGGGGCGCAAGTTCGTCTATCTGGCGCGCCTGCTCGAGCCGGAGAGCCTCGCCGAGCTGATGGAGCATCCGCCCGATGGCGTGTGGACCATCCGGGAGTACAAGCGCGTCTACCCGGGTGGGCGTCTCGCCTGCCACGTCCTGGGCCGTCGCAGCGCCTGGCATGAGCCCCTTGAGGGCGCCGAGCTACGCTGGAGCTTTCTGCTGGCGGGCCGGCCGGGCACGCGGCCCAAGAACGTGGACCGCTACGGCCGGAGCATACTGGGTGAGGACGCTGCGGGCGTGCTGCCGCCCGAGCCGGGCAAGGACCTCGTGCTCACCATCGACTGGTCCCTCCAGCAGGTCGCCGAGATGGCGCTGGATGACTGCATGACGACGAGTCAGCCCAGGGCCGCGACCTGCGTGGTGATGGATCCGCGCACCGGAGAGGTGCTAGCCCTGGCCTCACGCCCCAACTTCGACCCGGCGAGTATGGAGCCGGGGGAGCCCGAGGAGATCGCAGCGCGCCTCCAGAACCTCCCTGTCGTCCGCGCCTACGAGCCGGGCAGCCTCTTCAAGGTGCTGCTGGCGGCGGCCACCGTTCAGTCCCCCAGGTGGAAGCCCAGCATCACCTATAACTGCACGCGCGAGACCACCATCGGCGGCCAGCCACTGCGCTGCTGGGACGATCACGCCCACGGTCCGTGTGATCTCGCCAGAATGCTGGCGAAGTCCTGCAACATCGCGGCAGCTCGCTTTGCGCTGCTGATCGGCGCCGAGCACTACCATCGCTTCCTGGCCAAGCTGGGGTTTGGTAGGCGTACCGGCATCGGCCTGCCCGGCGAGGTGAGCGGCACGCTGCGCCCCGCGGAGGACATGCGCACGCGCGACCTCGCGAACCTGGGCTTCGGACAGGGCGTGGCGGTCACCGATATCCAGATGGTCACCGCCATCAGCGCAGTGGTCAACGGCGGCCTGCTGATGCAGCCGCACATCGTGCGGGCTGTGACCGATGCGGAGACCGGCCGCGTGGTGCGGCAGATCGAGCCGCTCGAGGTCCGCCGCGTGTGCGACGAGACGGACTCCGCCACGGTGCGGGAGATGATGGGTGAGGTGGTTGAGAACGGCACCGGCTGGCGGGCGAAGATCGAGGGGATAGCCGTGGGCGGCAAGACCGGGACCGCCCAGAAGTGGATCGCGGAGGAGGGAGGTTTCGTACCGGGTCGGAATATCGTATCCTTCGTGATGGTGGCACCCCTCGACGAGCCGCGGTTCGTGATCCTCGTCACCGCCGATGAGCCCAGTCGTGGAGAGCACGGCTCAGAGGTGGCCGCGCCCGTGGCGAGGACGGTTGCCATGGCCGCGCTTCGCCAGGCCGGCCTCCTCCCGGCACAGGCAGAGATCAGCACCGACGCGTAGCAGTCGCGCGGGACGAAGTCTGGGCGGAATGCCACGCACCCATGCGCAAATCGCGTGCTTTCAACTCGCTGGTCAGAGCTCTCTCCGGACTGGTCGCCCACCGGGGTGATGCCACCGTGTCCGGAGTGGCCTCCGACTCCCGGCTGGTCGAGCCGGGAGAGGTCTTCATCGCCTACCGCGGGTTCGAGGCCGACGGGCACGACTTCATCGAGCCCGCTCTGGCGAACGGGGCCGCGGCAGTGGTCTTCGACGATCCGCGCCACGAGAAGACCGTTGAGGGCGTGCCCTGGGCGCGCGTTGAAAACGCCCGTCGCGCCTGCGCGGAGCTGGCGGCGGAGTACTATGGCCACCCCTCCGCGGAGCTGCTGCTGGCCGGCGTCACCGGAACCAACGGCAAGACCACCACCACCTTTCTCATCGACTCTATCCTGCGGGCGGCCGGGATGCGCAGCGGCGTTATCGGCACCCTTGGCTACGGGCCGGTTGACGACCTTGCAGAGGCCCCGCGGACCACGCCCGACGCCGTGGAGCTTCAGACATGGCTTCGGCGTATGGCCGACGAGGGCTTGCAGGCCGCGGTTATGGAGGTCTCGTCGCACTCGCTGGTGCTCAGCCGCCCCTGGCGGTGCCACTTCGACGTGGGGGTGTTCACGAACCTGTCGCAGGACCACCTGGACTTCCACGAGGACATCGAGCGCTATCTCGACGCCAAGCTGCTGCTGTTCACGGAGTACGCGGAGGCGTCCGACACACCCATGATTGGCGCGGTGAACCTCGACGACGAGTTCGGCCCGCGCATCGCCCAGCGGGCCTCCTGCCCGGTGCTCGGATACGGCCTGAGCGAGGGCTGTGACGTGCGCGCCGAGGACGTGCGCCCCACTGACGGCGGATCCACGTTCGAGCTTTGGCTGCCGTCCGGGCGGGCGACGGTGAATGTGCCACTGCCGGGCCTGTTCAATGTCTACAATGCGCTTGCCGCCGCCACCGCCGCTGAGGCGCTGGAGGTGGAGACCGATGCCATCGTCAAGGGCCTCTCGGACGTGACCTCCGTTCCTGGGCGCTTCGAACGCGTGGACGCCGGGCAGCCCTTCGGGATCATCGTCGACTACGCGCATACGCCGCAGGCCGTCGAGAACGTGCTGGGAGTCGCCCGGCAGCTCCAGCCCCGGCGCATCATCTGCGTCATCGGCTGCGGCGGCGACCGCGATCCCGACAAGCGCCCCAGAATGGGCCGGGCCGCCACCGAGCTGGCCGACTTCACGATCATCACCTCCGACAACCCCCGCTCGGAGGACCCACTGGCCATTATCGAGGCCATCACCGCGGGTGTTGTCGGCGACGCCTGGACCGTGGAGCCGGATCGCCGTGAGGCGATCCGAAAGGCGCTGGAAATGGCGGGCGAGGGGGATATGATCATGATCCTGGGAAAGGGCCACGAGACCTACCAGGTGCTGGCTGACCGAACCATCGACTTCGACGACCGTGCGGTCGCGCGGCAAATCGCCGCCGAGCTTTACGGTTGATCTGCTTATGCGATCATCTGAGGTGACCGATGTGGCGCAGCAGAGCCGATACACAGCGACCCTCCGGGAGGTGGCCGCCGCCTGTGGGGGTGAGGTGCAGCAGCGGTGGGCGGACGTCCTCGTCCGCGGCGTGAGCACCGACACTCGAGAGCTGAGCGAGGGAGATCTGTTCGTGGCGCTGAAGGGGGAGCGCCATAACGGCCATGAGTTTCTCGCCGACGCGCTGGAGGCCGGGGCGGCCGCCGCGGTGGTTCACGATGCCGGCGGCGCACCCGCTGAGCTGCCGGTCGTCGTGGTCTCCGACCCTCTGGAGGCGCTGGGGAAGCTGGCCGCCGCCCACCGCGCGCAGATGCCCGTGCGCGTCGCGGCCATTACCGGCAGCACCGGTAAGACCACGACCAAGGACATGCTCGGCGAGATCCTCGGCCTCGGTGGCCCCACGGTGACGGCGGAGGCGTCGCACAACAACGAGATCGGCGTGCCCCTGACCCTCCTGCGCATCGGCCCCGAGCACCACTTCTGCGTGCTGGAGTTCGCCATGCGTGGGCCGGGTGAGATCGACTACCTTGCGGAGATCGCGCGCCCCCACGTGGGCGTCATCACGAACATCGGCCAGAGCCACGTGGGACGCCTCGGCTCCCGGGAGGCCATCGCTCAGGTCAAGGCTGAGCTGCTGGAGCATATCCCCGAGACGGGTGCGGCGGTTCTGAACGCCGACGACTTCTTCTTCAGCGTGTTCACCGCCATGTCCCGGTGCCCGGTCACCTCATTCGGGTTCGCCCCGGAGGCCGACGTGCGTGCGGAGGACGTCCGCGACGAGGATCTCGAGGGAGTGCGGTTCCGCCTGATCGCGCCCCAGGGCGAGGCGGAGGTACGCATGGCGGTGCTGGGGCGGCACAATGTCGCCAATGCCCTGGCGGCCTGCGCCGCGGCCGCCCAGATGGGCGCCGGCCTGGATCAGATGGTGCAGGCGCTGGGGCAGTACGAGGGCGCGCCGATGCGCATGCAGCGGATGGCAGGCCGCAACGGCTCCACCATCATCAACGATGCCTACAACGCCAGCCCGGACTCGGTCGCCGCGGCCCTGGATGTCCTGGGCTCAGTCTCCGGCCGGAAGATCCTGGTCTTCGGAGACATGCTGGAGATGGGGCCGGAGGGTGAGCCCGCGCATCGCAGGGTGGGGCGCGCCGCCGCCGAGGCCGGCGTGGCGCGATTCATCGCTGTGGGCGACCTGGCGGCGCTGGCGGCTGAGGAAGCCGCCCAGCTTGGCGTTGCGGCCGACGCCGTCGGGAGTGTCGCCGAGGTGGCGACGCTGCTGGCGCCCGAGCTGCAGCCCGGAGACGTGGTCCTGGTGAAGGGCTCGCGCGCCATGGGCCTGGAGCGTGTGGTCGAGGAGCTTGCCGATGAGCAGTGAGTTGCTGCTGGCATGGTTGTGCGTGGTGGGCGGCTGCGCGCTGAGCGCGGCGCTGACGGCCTGGCTGCTCCCGCACCTGCGCCGGGCCAACATCCGGCAGCACGTGCGCGAGGATGGGCCAAAGAGCCACCTGCGCAAGGCCGGGACGCCGTCGATGGGTGGGCTGGCCATCCACGCCGCCATCCTGCTGGTGGTGGCTCTGATCGCCGTGGTGCGCGGTGGGCTGGACGGGCGCGCGTGCGCCGTGCTGCTCTTCATCTTCGGCATGGCTGTGGTGGGGCTGCTCGACGACTACCAGAAGCTGCGTCGGCGTGAGGCGTACGGGTTCGGCGCCGGCGCGCGCCTGCTCTTTGAGCTCATCCTGGCGGGGCTGCTCATCGTCTATCTCACGCGCTATCCGCCGG
>JBNGDZ010000218.1:0-7852 GCA_049975765.1 Armatimonadota bacterium | reverse complement strand
TCGTGCGCCAGCAGGGGGCGCTGATCGAGGAGGCCGATCCGGAGATCGCACGGATGTGCACCGAGCAGACGGTCACCAGCAACCCCGAGTGGGGCGACCTCTACGGCGCGGTGGACATCTGGTGCCCGCTGTGGGGGCTGTGGGATGAGCCCACCGCGAACGAGCGCCTGAGCCTGGGGGAGAGGCTGTGGAGCTACACGGCGCTGTGCCAGGGCCCGGAGGGCACGCCGTGGTGGCAGATCGACATGGAGCCGCTCAATTACCGCGCTCCCTTCTGGGTGAGCTGGCACTACGACATCACCGGCTTCCTCTACTGGTCGAGCGTGTACTGGAACTACGAGGGCATGGAGGGCGTGTGGGAGCGGCCTGCCTTCCGCGACAGGTTCTGGGGCGAGGGCATGCTGCTGTATCCCGGGCCGCCGGCCGGCATCGACGGCCCGGTCCCGTCGATGCGCCTGAAGTTGGTCCGCGAGGCCATGGAGGACTACGAGTACATGGTGATGGCGGCCGCGAGGGGCGGTGAGGGCGGACTCAGCGTGGTCATGGGACGGGAGGCCATGACCGTGGCGAGGCAGGCCGATGCCGAGCAGCAGGTAGATGAGATCGTCGCCGGCATCGCGACATCGTTCCAGGACTGGAGCCGCACCGCCGCGGACTACGAACGCGCCCGGGAGCGCCTGGCGGACATCATCGCGGGCCGCTGACGATGTGCGCCGAGGGGATCGTGAACGGTGGGCGACCGCTCCGGTCGCCCACCGTCGCTTCGTGTGCCACTCAGTCTGCCTCCGGGTGCAGCACGATCTCGAGGAAGGTCTGCTGGCCGAAGCGGTGCCGGAACTGCCGCTCGGCCGGCCGCAGGCCGCTGCCCGCCGGCGGCGTGACATGGACCGCGTAGCTCCCGCTGCGGGGTCGCTCGAACCGGAAGTAGCCGCCCTGTCCGGTGATGGCGCGTCCGACCACGCGATTGCCCTGCAGTAGCTCGACCTCTGCGCCCACGACGGGCACTGTCGCCTGAGCCGTCTGCAACTCCGTCGCGGACGGGAGTTGCGCGAGGACGATCCCGCCGACATCCGGCTCGCCCGGCGGCAGGCCTCCTCCGGTATATGCCAGGAGGTCGGCGGCTCCTCCGCATCCGAACAGGTAGGTGCCGAGTAGCAGCACGATGATTGCGGTGAGCGTTCTCAGTCGGCACTGCATGACAGATGATCCTCCTCGCCGACGGCTCACATCTTTTCGCCGGCCGCGCAGTCGAGACAACGGTACCCGATGGCTCCCGCGGCCGCCTCGAGCTCCGCTGCGAGCCCCTGGGCCGAGGCGCCCGGTCGCGTCTTGTGCAGCGATACTACGGCCTCCAGCCGCAGATCCTCGTAGCCTGTGTCCTACGCCTCCCGGCGCATCTGATCAAGCAGTGCCTGGCGGCGCTCCGGTTGATCCTCCGCCCGCGCCAGTGCCAGTCGGGCCGCGACCTGAAGCCGGTGAAGGCACAGCCGCTCCGCTCGCCGCGCACAACGACGCAGGTGATACGAGGCGTCCTGGCTGAGCCCGCTCGCCAGGTAGGCCGTGCCCAGAGCAAGTTCGGCCTCCGTGAGGGCCTGCCCGTTGATGGTCTGGCGCGCGTGTTCGACGGCCCCAAGCGCCGCCTCGCGCGCCGCCGCGAGGTGGCCGCAGCGAATGAGGCGCTCGGCCTCGAAGGCTTCGCAGAGCGCCTCGACGCGCCGGTCCGAGGCCATCTGTGCCCACTCGGCGACGCGGTCGAGACGCTCTCCGGCCTCATCGAGGCGGTTGCCGCGAAGCGAGCAGATGGCGCGGTTGAGGGCGGCCTCGCGAAGCTGGTCGGGCAGCCCTGCCGCCGCCGCGCGGTCCTGCAGGCGTCGGCTCTGGCACTCGGCGGCGGAGTAGTGCCCCCGCGCAAGCTGTAGGTTCACGCGATTGGAGAGAAGATAGACCTCAGCGATTGCGCGATTCTCGGCGGGGGCGTCCTGCTGCGCGATGATCTCCTCCGCCCGGTCCAGGTACTCCTCAGCGGCCTGGAGCCGGCCGGACTGCTCGGCGAGCGCCGCCAGCGTGACGGTCGCCGACCAGCGCGGCCACCAGCGGTCGCTGGCGGCCAGAGAGCGCGCCTCCACCTCCGCCTCCTCAATGCGCCCCGCGGCCTGCCGGACGCGAATCAGCTCCTGTCGGGCGGCCATCTCTACCCGGGCGTCGCCGCTCTCGGAGGCCAGCTCACGGGCCTCGCAAAGCGCCTCCTCGGCGCGGTCGCGGCTGCCGCTCGCCGCAGCGGCTCGTCCGGCGTGAAGCTGGGCAGACATCCTGGCGGCCGTATCGCCGCGCGAGGAGGCCAGCTCGGCCCAGCGGGTGGCGGCCTCCAGAGCGCCGACAGGGTCGCCAGCCCGCTCGCGGGCGAGGCAGAGCTGCCGCTGGGCGCAGATCAGGGCGTCGGTGAACCCCTCCATCTCAGCGAGACGAGCGGCGCGCTCGCGCGCCAGGCTCCGCTCGAGGGCCTCGCACCGCTGGCGCATCTGCTCGATCTGGTCGGAGAGCGTGTGGGGGTCGGGTGAGACGCCGTTGGGGTCTGCCGCGAAGAACCACTCCAGCGGACGACCGGTGAGGTCGGCGATGCGACTGAGCCGGTCGAGCTGCGCGAGCGTCTCGCCGTTGACGTACTGGTAGATGAGGGCCCGCGAGCAGCCCAGGTCCTCGGCGAAGGCCGCGAGTGAGGGGTAGTCGGCGCCCATCACGGCGGTCTGTATCCGCTGCCCCAGCTCCCGTCGTCCCTCAGCGGTGCGAAGGTCCATAGTAGTGAGAACATACCCTAAAGAGGTGCACGCTGTCAATCGTATCAGCAGAACAGATTCATCTAATTAGAGTAGACTAACCGCCGGTGTGTCGTTGCGTTAGCCTGTCAATCGCGCATAATGGAAGCAGTAGTGCAGAATCGACGAGCGGGAATGGAGGCTAAGATGATGGGACGCAGGATTGAGGCAGTCTTGCTGGCATCCGTCGCGATGGTGTGGGTCATCGGGCTTGCCGGATGCGGCGGCGGCTCTCCGGCAGATGATCCGGGGACGCCCACGGCGAGCATCGAGGGAACCGTCTATGCGAGCGCAGTGCAGACCAGCGGAATCGACACCGCCCAGTTGGCGGACCCGCAGCCGGTGGGGGACTGCCCGGTGGACGTGGTACGCGAGCGCGACCGGGAGAGGCTGCGCACCGGCAGGACGGATGATGCCGGAGGTTACCGCTTCGAGGGGCTGCCGGCCGGCGAGACGGTGCTGGTGCGAGCGCGCCTGCGCTCCGGGGCGCAACTGCAGTCGCGCGCCCGCCTCGGTGAGGGCGGCAACCAGGTGGACGTGAGCGAGGACACCACCATGGCTGAGGCCTGCCGCGCGCTGACCGCGGGCGGCGGAGAGCCGGACGCCAACCAGACCCAGACCATCGCAGACGTGGCCGAGGCATGTCTGCGGTACCAGCAGCAGAATCGATTCCGGTACGGTCAGCGGGACGGCGCACCACCAGACTTCAGCGATCAGGAGGCGGTTGAGGAGGCCGCAGCGGACTTGCTGGCCGCGGCCACCGACGGCGCCGTGCGAGAGGCTCTGCAGACTCGCAGTCGCGAGGACTGTGAGAAGGCCGTGGCCATGGTTTGGGCGCGGCTGCAGCAGCACCTCGGCGAGGAGGCTCCATGGGGCGAGAAGGCGATGCAGCGGCTGGCCGAAGCACTGCAGCGGCGAGAGCGCGTTAGCGGGGCGGATGTCGGCAATGCGCTACGGGCGGCGTTGGGGGAGAATCCAGGCGACGCTGCCGGGGATCAGGCCCGCGCGCGTATCCGGGAGATAGTGCAGGCCTTCGGCGACGGCGCGGAGATGGAGGTGCTGGAGGCCACCGCTGGAGCCTGCACTGGTGAGCAGCTCCGCCTGCGCACGCGCGCTCAAGTTCATGCGTTTCTGAACGCCATCGGGAGCTGAGGCCCTCACGATCGATCGGGTGTAAGGAGGCGATAGGCCGGAGCAGGATCCGGGGGGCTGCTCCGGCCTAACGTGTACATGGGGGAGTCACGTCACGCTCCGGTTCCCGCTTCCGGAGCGCGCGAGCTCGCCCGACGATCCGCCGGAGGGCCGCCTGCGCAACCGGCTGCTGACGGAGGAGGGGCAGCGCGTGATCGAGAAAGGCGGGTACGACTCGCTGCGCCAGACGCGCGTAGGGTCGGGGCCATGCAGGGCGTCGGCTGAGCGCGCCGGCGCTGACGAATGGGCGGGAGGGAGAGCTCGGCATGGCGCGAACACTGACGGCAGTTGCGATCGTGACGCTGATTATGGGCTCCGGATGGTGCGCGGACATGGATGACCTGAGAGAGAGTGTTGGGTGGCTCAGGACCGAGCGGCTGCGCGGGACGCTGTACCACGACCCGAGCATCGAGCCCATGCCGCCGATGCACCTGACGCCGGCGGAGGGCGGCGAGCGGCGCGGTCAGCCGCAGGCGGTGACGCTGGCGGGCTGGCACCACCTGGTGGTGCTGCCCGAGGGCGGGCGGATCAGGCTGCGGCTGAGGGATGTGCCGACGGACGCGCACTTCGAGGGCAGCATCTGGGCGGTCTTCGACCCGGCCGGGAACCAGCTCCAGCAGGGAGAGGTGCGGTCCGGCGAGGAGGCGCTGGTCGAGGTCCCGGCCCAGGGCGACGAGCCGCACGTGGTGGTCCTCAATCGCGGGCCGGCCAGCAACAGCGTGGCGGAGGTGACGGTGCTCAACGAGCACTGGTCGATCGACGCCAAGCCCCGGCGCGCCTACAACCGCACGCCGCTGCACTACCACTTCCTCCGCGACCTGAAGCTGGGTGGCTTCAACGTGGCGCTGGTGGACTTCGAGCGCCTGGAGCAGGAGTTCATGACCGACGAGGGCCTAGAGGCATGGACGGAGCTGGTGCGCGGGTGGACCGACTACGCCGAGCAGCAGCAGTTCCGCGTGATGCCGACCTTCAACATTGGCGGCTCGGATCGTGAGGTGGAGGCCTGGGGCGATGCGCCAAAAGGGCTCTACATCGAGCCCGATCCCGACCTGCCGCTGGCGCCCTGCCCGCTGCAGCGCGTGTTCTGGGAGCGGCTCTTCCTGCGGCGGGCGAAGGCCATCGCGCGCCTGTCGCTGGAGAACCCCTACGTGGTGGGCATCGGCCTGGACCCGGAGATGTACCGCTGCTGGCAGTACGGCCACTACATGCTCAGCGGCACCTGCTTCTGCGACCACTGCATGGGCGGGTTCCTGGAGGCTCAGGGCCGCCAGACCGGCGTGCTGGAGGAGCTGGAGACCGGGAAGCAGCGCCACGAGTGGCTGCAGGAGCAGGAGCTGATGGGGCAGTACTACGACTATCTGGCCGAGGAGATGACGCAGATCGCGCAGTGGTGCCGGGACGAGGTCCACGCCATCAACCCGGACCTGCTGCTGAACATGTTCGTGATCGACATCGGCAACTGGTTCTGCGAGGGGATCGCGCGGGGCTTCAGCCGTCCGGACCTGCCGGTGGTGAACTTCTGCGAGCACACCTACTACAGCGTGGGCTACGACCCGGAGTGGCTGGAGAGGATCCACGAGCGCTACCGACAGTGGGGCGCGAACGTGCTGCAGGGCAGCGCCCTGTGGGACCTGCACTTCCCGGCCACCGAGGCGCGCTTCCTTCCGGCCCACGCCTACAACCTGGCGATCAACGACGAGGGCTGGTGGTACTGGCCGGGAGACCAGCTCTACCGGGACTACGGTGCGCGCTACGCCTACCTCGACGAGCCGGCATACTTCGAGCAGTACTGGGATGGCTGTGTGTGGGCGAATCGTGAGGTGGAGCGGAAGATGGCGCAGCCGGACCACCAGAGCCCACTGGCGGACTGGGCGGTCGTGCCCTGGAAGGGCCAGATAAGGGGCGGGAGCATCGAGGCGGAGCCGGATGTGGTGCGGCGGCAGAACGAGCCGAGCCTGCCGGTGCGCGTGGCGGAGCCGACCGTGCTCCACTTCGTGGTGCCCCAGCGGTGCGAGCGCTTCGAGCTGATCGTACAGGCGCGAGGAGACGACAACGGTGGCGCGGTCATCGTTCGCGACCCCGACGGACACGCCTGCGCGAACGCGCGCGGAGATACCAATAGGCCGGAGCGGCTGAACGTGGAGGTCACCGGGCCGGGCGTGTGGTCGGTGGAGGTGCGGGAGGAGGAGGGTCTGGCGCTTCGCGACATCGGGCTGCGCTTCGAGACCCTGCCGACGATGCTCACCCCCGAACCCGCCACGCTGCTGGCGCCGGAGACGAAGCAGCCGGGGCTGATCGGTCATTGGCCGATGGATGAGGGACAGGGCCAGGTCGTCGCTGACGTCTCGCAGGCGCCGGCCTACAACGGTCGCATGGTTAGCGCCGAGTGGGGTGAGGGCATCTCCGGAAGCTGCCTGTGCTTCGATGGGACGGCGGGACGGGTGGACATCGCGGCGGAGTACTCCTATCACAACCTGCGGCGGTTCACGCTCTCGGCGTGGGTGAAGCTGGCCGGCCTGCCGGAGCAGGGCAACGGGAACAGCATCCTCAACAAGGGCCCCGAGGCGCCGGTGCAGCACTTCTGGTGGTGGATCGGCTACCCACCTGACCACCCCCTGATCCTGGAGATGGGCAGCGAGGCGCATCAGCATGGGGCGGGCTTCGCCAGCGACCCCCTCGAGTGGGAGGTGGGTCGGTGGTACCACGTGGCGGCGGTCTTCGAGTGCGACGGCGAGCGCTCCACGGTCACGCACTATCGCGACGGCGAGATGGTGGGGCAGCAGACGCGGGACGAGGTCTTCCACTCCGGCGCCTACGACATGAAGATCGGTCAGTACAGCGGTGCGAGCCACTGGATGAACGGGTGCATCGACGAGCTGAAGCTGTGGGACCGGGCGCTTGGCGCCGGGGAGGTGCGCGCCGAGCACGAGCGGCTGCGGCAATCGCCGGGCACATGACCCGAGGCAGGGCGGGCGCCAGGTCTCCGGGGGGATGCGCTCCGCCGAGCAGTCCCGTCGTTGGCATCCACGGACGTGAGCACCTCGGTGCGCGAGCTTTGCGCGCCGAGGAGGAGAATCCAGGGCTTTCGACTAAGCAGCGCGGGAGACTGGCCTGACTACACCTCCGGTCGGTCGCGCGGTTCGACCACGAGACCCGGGAGGGATCGCTGTGGACCGCTTCGCTGGGACCGTGATAGTCGCGCTATGGCTTGGACTGGTGCTGATCTGCCACCCGGCGTGTGCGCAGGTGCAGGGGACGGCGAACCTGCCCCTCGCCGAGCCGTGGCAGGGCGAGGAAGTGCTCGGCGCCGGCGAGATCCGCATCTTCGAGGGCGGGAACGCGACCCTCGCCGCCGGAGTTCGAGGCCGGGTCGGCCGGGATATCGACGCGTCGCTGACCCTCTTCACGATGGATGCGAGCAGCGAGGGCGCGGTGGCCGGCGCGGTCCGGGACTCGGAGGCGACGTTCCTGGGCCTGAACATGCGCTGGCTGGCGCACCGGGGAGAGCGCTACACGGTCTCAGTCATCCCCGGCGTGGAGATCCCGCTCGATGACATCGAGGGAACGAACACCGAGATTCCGGCCACCGCGACCTCCGACGACATCGTCCCGGTGCTGTCCATCCCCATCCAGTGTGAGACCCGGAGCGGCACACGCTTCGTCGTCGTGCCGCGCTACGTGGGCTTCGAGGAGTCGCCGGAGGTGGGTGAGGAGACGATCGCGGGCTTCGGAGACATCATCGCCGTCGGCGGCGGGGCCGTTCATCGCTTCGGACAGTACTCCCTCCATGCCGACGTGCAGCTTGTCCTCATCGGGGACAACTCCATCGACGAGGTGACGGGCGCGCC
>JBNGDZ010000217.1:0-7855 GCA_049975765.1 Armatimonadota bacterium | reverse complement strand
AGGCCAGCGTCCGCGGCCCCGACGCGCACCTCATCGCGCTGGCGGCGGGCGGAGAGGCGGTGCTGGTCGCTACAACCGACGCCCTGACGCCGGCCTCCAGCGTGCTTCCGGAGCTGCGCGATGCCGCCGAGGAGCTGGCGGAGGCGCTGGGGTAGGGGCGAACCGTGGGTCGCCGGCTCCGCTCAAAGCTCGAGACGTGCTTCTGCTTGGTGGCCCAGCAGAGATGGCAGACTACGGCAGGTGCCCGCCCCCTGGTCCTCCGGCCGAAAGCGCCGCCGGAACTGGGGCAGCTCCTCTCCCGCCTCGAAGCCCCCGTTCCGGGTCTACCTGTGCCCCTTGCTGGCCTGAGGCGCCATGACCTGGGCCGGTGTCCACGCATGGCCTGCCGCCAGGAGCACAGGCACCGTCAGTGCGGCAAGCACCGAGCGCGAGGTCACAGCTCATCGCCTCCCGGACACCGCTGCAGCAGGCGGCACCTGCGTTCTGCCTCCAGCGTGAAGACCTTCCCGTGCAGGCCCTGGCAGGCCCCGTTCTCGTCAGCCAGACACACCGGCGCCGAGAGCTCGATGCGGCACTCCCGATCGGCCCAGATGGTGTCGCGGCCCTCGAAGTGCAGCCAGCAGTCCGGCGGATCGATGCTCGTTATGTGGAGGCCGTCGCGGGCGTGGGCCACGATGACGTCCAGCCACTCGTCGAGCAGCTCCGGGATGTGGTCGCCCGTCCCCAGGTACCACAGGCCGGTCGGTTCGCGCACGAAGCGCCTGGCAGTCCGGACCGCAATGGAGCTGTAGCCCTTCACGCCGTAGGCCAGGCGAGTGGGCACCAGCGGTGCCTCGCCGCGCTCGAAGGCGACGTCCAGGTCCTGGCGCACCCTGGTGCTCCTGCCAGTGAGCTCGCGTGCGAACCCGTCCCAGACGAAGTACATACGCTCCTTGAGGACGAAGTCGGCTGCGCCGAGCGCATCATAGTAGTCATTGCCGAGCACGCCCACTACGGCGTGCTCGTCAGCCTCATGGACCGCCCGGACGATCTCCGACAGCAGCGTCCAGTGCGCCCAGGCCAGGGACCGCTCGGCGCCGGGCGCACTGCCACCGCGCCGGCCTGTGGCATCCGGCCAGAAGATCGAGCCATCCAGGAAGATGCCATCGAAGCCGGCTTCGACGGCCTGCACCGCTCGGGCGACGAACAGCTCGCGGACCTCGGGCCTGCGGATGTCCGCCAGCAGCCACGGCCCATCCGGCGAGTGGGGAGCGGTATAGAGCTGCCCGCCCGCGCCCTGCATCCCAAGCTCGGCCTCGAGCGCATCGGTCACCTGCGGCGAGTAGCGCCGCAGCGCGCCGATGTACTGGTAGGCCAGCGCCTTGATGCCGCGCTGATGCAGGATGGGCGGGATCCACTCCCGCGTGGCGCTCTCGCGCACGATGATCCAGTCGTAGACGCCCTCGCAGGCCTCGGCGATGCGCTGATACTGCTCCGGCCCGTAGTCGATGGCCGTCCAGCCCCGGTAGGCGACCTGCATCATCAGTCCGTCGATGGACCGCACCTCGCCGGCGCGTTGAAGTGCCCGGTGGCCCTCGCGCCCCTCAGCGACCCTAACACGCAGCCGCACCTGGTCGCCCGCCTCGAGATCCAGGTCGGCGGTGGCGGCGTCGCCGCCATCGTTGAGGTACCGGTGGGCCAGCAGGATGGCCCGCACCCGCCCGGCGTCGGTGGCCTCCAGGCGCAGCGACCACAGGTCGCGGGTGTCGGCGGCGAAGGCCCGGTCCCCCACGAGCAGCCCGGGGACGGCCAGTCGCGGGAGATTGAGCACGTTGCGCTTCCCGCGATAGGTCCAGTCGTACGGATAGCGCAGCGCCGGCGGCTCGCGCAGATCGCGAGCGGTGTATTCCGCCAGGCCGGGCGCCAGCGGTACGACGCTCTCGGCCTGCAGCGCCATGCCCACGGAGTAGACCCCATCTTCAGGCGCCTCGAACCTGGCCACGATCTCTGCGCCACCGCGCTGGAGGGAAACGCCGGAGGCGTCCACCTCCACCCCGTTCTCGGCCAGGTAGGGCCTGACGGCCTCCGGCTGCGCTGAAAGCCGGCCGCACAGGGCCTGCAGGCCCACCGCGCACGCGAGTGCGTAGGTGATGCGCATCGGTCACCTCCGAGAGGCGTTGACACGTGCGGGAGTGAGGTTCCCGCCACGGCAGCCGCAGGCCTTCACGGCGTGAGCCGCAGATGGGCAGGAGTGCAACCGGCAGCGGCGAAGTGCGTACTGGTGGATGGGACTGACGGCGGGAGGATTTGAATGAGGAGACCGAGTCTGCTGTTCATCTACACCGACGAGCAGGCGGCTGGCACGATGGCCGCCTACGGCAACGAGCACATCGAGACGCCGAATCTGGACCGCCTCTCCTCAGAGAGCATCGTGTTCGAGCGGGCCTACTGCACCCAGCCGGTGTGCACGCCCTCGCGCTCCAGTATCCTGACCGGACTGTATCCCCACGCCAGCGGCTGCCTGCAGAACAACGAGCCGCTAGGCCGCGAGGTGCAGTGCCTGCCGGAGCTGTCCGACTTCTCGGACTACCGCACCGCCCACATGGGCAAGTGGCACCTCGGAGACGAGATCTTCGCCCAGCACGGCTTCGACGAGTGGGTGAGCATCGAGGACGGCTACCGGCCGTACTACAGCCCGGGGCGCGACAGGGACGCCCACTGCGACTACTGGCACTGGCTGACCGACCGGGGCGTGGAGCCCCCCGAGAGCGAGGACGGCTTCAACGCCTTCCCGCGGGCCTTCGCAGCGCGGCTGCCGGAGGAGCACTCCAAGCCCGCCTTCCTGGCCGAGCGCGCCGGGCAGTTCATCCGCGAGTGCGGCGACGAGCCCTTCCTGCTCTACGTGAACTTCCTCGAGCCCCACATGCCCTTCTTCGGCCCCCGCGACGACCAGTACGATCCGGCCCACGTCGCCCTGCCCGACAACTTCGACGCGGTGCCTGGGCCCGACACGCCACTGAAGGTGCGGCTGCTCTACGAGCACTTCCGCCACAAGGGCATCAGTGGCCTGCCGCTGCGCACCGAGGGCGACTGGCGGCAGCTGATCGCCAACTACTGGGGCCTGTGCAGCCTGGTGGACACGCACGTCGGCACGATTCTGGACGCCCTGGATGCGGCGGGCCGCGCGGACGAGACTATCGTGGTCTTCACCAGCGATCACGGAGACATGATGGGAAGCCACCGGCTGGTGGCGAAGACCGTCATGTACGAGGAGGCGGTGCGCGTGCCGCTGCTTCTGCGGGTGCCGTGGCTGGAGGAGTCTGCGGGCCAGATTCGGCAGCCGGTCAGTCAGGTGAATCTGGTGCCGACGCTGCTGGACTTGCTGGGCCATGGGGTGCCGGGGCATCTGCAGGGAGCGACCTGGCGGCCTCACCTGCACCGTCTGGATGACTTCCCCGCCGAGGACGTGGTCATCGAGTGGAACGGGCCGGACAACGCCGCCCTCGGCCCCAACCAGCACCAGATGCCTCCCCATCTGGAGAACGTCACCACCTACGATGAGGCCATGGACTCGATCACCGCGCCCGTGCGAACCATCGTCACCCCCACGGGGTGGAAGCTCAACTGCTCGGCCATCGGCGAGCACGAGCTGTACAGCCTCCGCGAGGACCCCGGTGAGACCGAGAACCTGATCGACGACCCTGCAGTCGAGGAGCTGGTCGCGGACCTGTGGGACCGCCTCCAACGATGGCAGGACCGCATGGACGACGACGCTCGACTGGCGTCGGATCCCAGCCTTCGATGACCCGCAGGCCGGGCGGCAGCGCCGCCGGAGCCAGCTTGACTCGCGTCGCAAGCTGACGGTATAATCCGCGTGACGCCGTCCGGCGTACCAGTCCGGTCACGGAGCCTCCAGCGTGCTGTCAGCCATCGCCGCCCTCGGCGGACACGTCCTTAAGGTCCTGTCGTACTTCGGGGAGACGTCGGAGCTACACCTTAGGACTCTCGTTCATCTGTCGCGGGGCGATGCGGAGCTCCGACCCACAGTCGAGCAGATGGCCAACGTTGGGGTAAGTTCACTGCCAATCGTTGCAGTAACCATGCTCTTCTCGGGTATGGTCTTCTCCTTCCACGTCGCCGACCAGGCGTCGCTGTTGGGCGCGGCGGGGTACGTTGGCTGGGCGGTGGCTGAGACGATGTGCCGTGAGCTCGGTCCGGCGCTGACGGCGATTGTGGTGGCGGCGCGAGCGGGTTCGGCTATGGCGGCGGAGCTGGGGACCATGAAGGTCACCGAGCAGATCGACGCCCTGCGCACCATGGCCACTGATCCGGTCCAGTACCTGGTGGTTCCCCGCTACATCGCGGGGTTGGTGACGGTCCCCATGCTGGCGCTGCTGGCCGACATCATCGGGGTGGCAGGCGGGTTCATCATGGCAAACGCCACAGCGGGTCTGGCGCCGGATGCGTATTTCGGCAGCATCCAGGACAACCTGGACCTGTGGACGGTGGCCGCCGGGGTCATCAAGGCCGTCTTCTTCGGAATCATCATCGCCGTGGTTGGCTGCCACCAGGGGCTGTACACTGAGAAGGCCTCCGAAGAGGTGGGACACGCCACCACCCGGGCGGTCGTCTACTGCATCATGCTCATCTACGCGGCGAATCTGGCGCTGACGATCGTGCTTTTCCCATAACGCGCGGAGGCGTGGAGGCTGGCGGAGATGTCGGGCACTGACAGGACCGTCGCGGATGCCGAGGAGGCTGCGGTGGGCGGCAGCGTCCCCTCCCCCGAAGGCGAGCAGGCTCCCGGCCCGCAGAGCGCGCCGGAGGTCCACGTGGTGGACCGCAGTGGCCAGCCGCTGATGTCGGTCCGCCACGTCTACTACAGCGTGGCCGAGACGCCGATCCTCGAGGACATCTGCTTCGACGTCTACCCCGGCGAGATCTTCGGGATCATGGGCATGTCCGGCTCGGGCAAGACGACGCTGTTGAGACTGCTCATCGGCCTTGAGCGGCCCACCAGCGGACATATCTTCTTCAAGGGCGAGGACATCACCGTCCTGGATGAGGATGGCCTCAATCGGGTGCGCAAGTCGATGGGCATGTGCTTTCAGTACTCGGCGCTGTTCGACTCCATGACGGTGGCCGAGAACGTGGCCTTCTCACTGCGCAAGCGCAGGGACATATCGCAGGAGGAGATCGACCGGCGCGTAGGGGAGCTATTGGACGTGGTGGAGATGGCGGGAACCGAGGACCGCATGCCGGCCGACCTCTCCGGCGGAATGAAAAAGCGGGTGGGCATCGCCCGAGCGCTCATGGAGGAGCCGGAGCTGGTGCTGTATGATGAGCCCAGCAGCGGCCTGGACCCGGTGATGGGCTGCAACATCACGGGCCTGATCAAGAAGGTGCGCGCCGACACCGGCTCCACGGCCATCGTTGTATCACACGACGTGGCGAACATGCTGGAGATCGCCGACAGGCTGCTGATGCTGCACGACCGGCGAGTCCAGATTGTCGGCACGCCCGAGGAGCTTCTCGCCTCGGACGTTGAGATCGTCCACCGGTTCGTTCGCGCCATCGGCACGGGCCCGATGACCGAGCATTGCTCTGTCAGTCCCCAGAGGTGATCGCAGGTGTCAGCGGAGGCGAAGGTGGGCCTGCTGGTCATCGTCACGGCGGTGCTGGCACTGGCGGTGGCGGTCTTCCTCAGCGACGCGCTCCGGAACCTCAACGCCTACACGGTCACGGTCCGGTTCGCTGATGTGCAGGGGCTGCGAAGGGGCTCGCCGGTCACTCTATTCGGGAAGAGCGTCGGTGAGGTGACGGACGTGGAGATCCGGCCCGATCCCGACTTCCCGGCCCGGCCGGTCGCCGTCGATGTGAGTGTGCGCGACGAGATCCTCTACGCGTCGGACGTGTTCGAGATCAAGCAGGGCTCGCTGGTGGGCGACAGGTACCTCGCTATCAGCCGGCCCCACGACGCCAAGCAGCAGGTGAAGCTCAAGAACGGCGATGTCGTCGGCGGCAGTGGCGTCAGCAGCGCCGAGGTCATAATGGACGAGGCCCAGCGCCTGATCGTCGCCGCCCGCGAGGCCGTGGAGGCCGCCAACCTGGTGCTCGCCGATGCCGAGACGCAGGAGAACCTCAAGCACACCGTCGCGAACCTTCGGGCCGCCACGGAGCGGGCTGTGCTGATCACGGACAAGGTCGTTCGCGTCGTTGACACCTTCGGCCAGGTGACGGAGGCCAACGACAAGCGTGTGGCCGCTATCATGGCCAACCTCATCTCGGCCTCGGACGACGTGCAGAAGACCGTGGAGCAGGTTCAGCGGATGGTGCAGCTCACACCGGTGCCTGCGCAGGTGGCGGCGGCAGGAGAGAACATCCGGGTGGCCTCGGAGGACCTGGCGGCTATCGCGCAGAACGCCAGGGAGCGGGTGGAGCAGACCACCATCGACCAGCGGATCGAGGAGGCGATCGCCACCCTCCAGGAGGCCAGTGAGAACCTGCAGCAGATGACACAGAGCGCCGCTGAGCTGACCGGCGATGAGCAGGTGCAGGCTGACGTGCGGGCGACCGTGAGCAACGTGCGCGAGGCCTCCGAGAGTCTCAAAGCCACCAGCGAGCACGCCGAGCGGCTCCTGGGCGACGAGCAGATGACGGAGGACCTCAGGGCGGCCATCCACAGCCTGCGGGAGACCGCCGAGGCCAGCACTGGAACCATGGAGCGCGCCGGGAGCGTCCTGACAGACATAGAGAACACGCTGGTCAGTGTGCGAGAGACTCAGGAGCTGGTCACCCAGATCCAGAGCCGCACCCGCCTGCAGGTGCGGGCGGCAAAGCGCGGGGGGCTCAGAGCCGACGCGGCTCTCGACCTGCGGCTGGACCCGGAGAAGCGCCCTTACTGGAGAGCGGGGGTCCGGGACTTCGGGGACGCCGAGAGACTGGACCTGCAGTACACCGAGGCCTTTGGCCCCGGGTGGCTCCGCGCCGGGCTGTTCGGCAACAAGCTGGGGATGGGCTACGACTGGGAGTACGCCGGCGATCGCGCGGTGGAGATGGAGCTATACGACCCGGACGACGTGCGGCTGGATCTGTGGTGGCGGCTGGCCGTGCGGCGCGAGTACGGCCTGCTGCTGGGGCTGGAGCAGGCTCTGGACGAGGGGAACCCCATCATCGGCGTGCGCTACCAGACGGACTTCTGAGCGGGACCGATCGCTGCCGGACCGCTTTGCGAACCCCGCGAGGCGGGTCGCGCGACCGTGCTGTTGACGCCGCTGGAGCCTCGTTTCTCCGGCGGCAATGCCTACCAGGAGGAAACAGATGAAGGTCATACTGCTTGAGGACATCCCGCGCGTCGGCCACGAGGGCGACGTCATTGACGTGGCGGACGGTTACTACCGCAACTTCCTGGAGCCCCGCGAGATGGCGGTGCGGGCGACCAAGGGCGCTCTCAAGGACCTCGAGAACCGCAGGGAGGCCATCTCCCGCCGCGATGAGGCCAAGCGCGAGCGCGCTGAGGCCAAGGTCGAGGACCTGCGCAACCGGCGCATCGTCGTCAAGGCTCCCACCGGGGAGGGCGGCCGCCTGCACGGCACGGTCACCACCGGCCATATCAGCGAGGCGGCCGAGGAGCAGCTCGGCATCATCATCGACAGGCGCGACATCGACATTCCCGAGCCTATCAGGGAGATCGGCGATTACCTCATCACCGCCAAGGTCTACAAGGACGTGGAGGGCCAGCTCCCGGTGCGCGTCGTCCCCGTCGAGGACGAGCGCAGCCCGGAGGAGATCCTGGCCGAGATTGCCGAGGAGTACATGGCCGAAGAGGAAGAAGAGGAAGAAGAGGAAGAAGAGGAAGAAGAGGAAGAAGAGGAAG
>JBNGDZ010000216.1:0-7887 GCA_049975765.1 Armatimonadota bacterium | reverse complement strand
GCCCGTCGCGCGCAGCTCGTCGCCCGCAGCTCGTCGCCCGCAGCTCGTCGCCCGCCGTCTACTCGCTCAGCACCTCGTGCGACTCCTTGAGCTGCTCGATGATCGGGATGTCCTGCGGGCACTTCTCCTCACACTGCCCGCACTCCACGCAGGCGTCGGCCTGCAGATAGCCGTGCCGGTTGTCAGGGCCGAGGCGCGCGTACATACGCTTCGCAACGTCTGTGAGGCCCCAGACCCGGTGCATGTTCATCGCCGAGAAGATGCGCGAGATGCCCACGTCCTGCGGGCAGGGCATGCAGTACTCGCAGCCGGTGCAGTAGAGCTCCGCCAGGCGCCTATTCTCCTCCAGAGCCAGCTCGATGGCCTCCCGCTCCTGGTCCGACAGCGGCTCCTCGCGGGAGGCGGTGGCCGCGTTCTCCTCCACCATCTCGATGGTGTTCATGCCCGACATCGCGCTGGTGACGCCCGGATTGGAGAGCACGAAGCGGATGGCGAGCTCGGGAGTGGTCACCTGATCGGGTACCATCTCCTCGATCCTCTCCGAGCGCATGCCCAGGCGCCCGCCTCCGACGGGGCCCATCACGAAGACCGAGATGTTGTTCTCGGCCGCGTGGGCGATGACCGGCTCATTGGCGCGGTCGAGGAGGTTGTACTGCAGGATGATGTTCTCGAAAAGACCCTCATCGAGCATCCGGATCATGTTCTCGGGCGAGTCGTGCGAGGAGAAGCCCATGTGCCGGATAAGGCCCTCCTCCCTGGCCTTGAGGGCCTCCTCCAGGCCACACCCCTCCGGGCGGAACTTGTTGGTGTAGGAGTCCCAGCTCATCGCGTGCACGACCTGGTAGAAGTCGATGTAGTCGGTGTCGAGGCGCTCCAGGGAGCCCTCGAGCTGCTCGCGCCAGGCCTCGCCGGAGGGGTCGCGCACGGCGTTCTTGGTGGAGATGTAGACCTCCTCGCGCGGCACGGCCTTGATGGCGCGCCCCACGAGGACCTCGGAGTATCCCCGCTCCGGCGGGTCGCCGGCGCTGTAGCCGGAGGCGGTGTCGATGAAGTTCACGCCCAGCTCCAGCGCGCGGCGCATGCACTCCACGGCGTAGTCGTCGTCCTTGGGCAGGCGCATGGCGCCAAAGCCCAGCGCTGAGATCATGATGTCCGTATCGGCATACTGTCGGTATTGCATTGTCCCATCCCCTTGCCCAATGATGCGTGCGGCTCGTCAGCCCCCGGGCTCGCCCGCCAGCATCCGGGCGAGTTCGTGGTTGTGTCTGTGACCGGTGTAGAAGGCGAATACGCGCCCCAGCACCGGCCGGCCGAGCAGGTAAAGGTCACCGAGCAGATCCAGCAGCTTGTGGCGAGCGAAGGCCTGCGGGATCGCCGGCTCCTGGGAGCAATGGTCGGGATACACCACCAGGCAGTTCTCCTCACTGCCCGCGGCCAGCAGCCCGGCCTCGCGCAGCTCCTCGGCCTCCTCGAGCGTGATGAAGGTGCGCGCGGGCGCGACCTCCACATCGAAGTCGTCGCGCCCGGGCACGAAGCTGGCGAACTGCCGCCCGATGACCGGATGATCGTAATCGAGCGAGTAGGCGAACTCCGCCGGCTCGCCGGGCAGGGCGCACAGCGCACGGTGCTCGTCGATGACCATGGCCGGCTCGGCGACCTCCAGCGGCTCCAGCGGCGCCCCTGAGCGCGCCACGCCGGCCTCGTCGATGAGCTCCAGCATCGGAAGGGCGCTGCCGTCGAAGAGCGGGACCTCCGGCCCGTCGATACGCACCACGCAGTCCGTCACCCCACGCGCCCACAACGCCGCCAGCAGGTGCTCCACGAAGCAGACGGCGGCCTCGCCCTCGCCGCAGACCGTCGCGGCGGGTCCGGCCGCGCAGTGCTCCAGGTCAAGCGGGCAGCGCCGGCCGAGGTCGCTGCGCTCGAGCGTGAGGCCCGCGCCGATCTCGGCAGGGGCCAGGGTGAGCTTGACCTGCTGGCCGCTGCGCACGCCGATGTCGGCGGCAGAGGCGTCAACTCTGACTGTAGCGCGGGTACGTTCGAGCATCCCTGTTCTCCCGGCTCTCGGTCACGGCAGTGCATCGCTGACGACAACGGTGCTCCGCACGACGTCACTCCGACGCCCCCACCACCACCTCCTGCGCCGGCGTCAGTCCCTGCTGTAGCTCGCCTCCAGAAGCTCGATCAGGTCCTCGCGCGAGAGCTCCACCGGCGTCTTGGTGATGGCGCCCCCCATGTAGTGCATGGCATCGTCGGCGATGGTCGGCAGCAGCTCGCGCTCCACCCCGATGTCCTCCAGCCCCACGTTCAGCCCGATCCTCTCCAGCAGACTCCGGATGGCGTCGGCCGCGCCGTCAGCGACATGCTCGGGCGCAACCTGCGGGGCGTCGCCGAGAAGCTGCGTGATGCGCCCAAACTTGTGGGGCGCCTCCTCCCAGTAGCGCTCAGCGTAGGCCACCATGAGCACCGCCAGGCCCGCGCCGTGAGGCAGCTCGGGGTAGTGTGCGCTCATGGGGTGCTCCAGCGCGTGCAGGACCGTGGCCCCGCAGTTGGAGAGCGTGTAGCCGGCGAAGACGTTCGCCAGGGACATGCCCTCCCGCGCGCTGAGGTCGTCGGGAGCGCTGACGGCTCGCGGCAGGTGCCGGCCGACCAGGCCGATGGCGCGCTCGGAGCAAACCTCGGTGATCGGCGAGGCCACGGTGGAGAAGTAGCCCTCCATGGCGTGCGCCAGCACGTCGGCGCCGGTGTTGGCGGTCACCGATGGCGGGCAGGTCAGCGTGAGCTCGGGATCAACGATGGCCACCCTCGGATAGATGTGGTCGCCGCCGATGGAGCTCTTCATCGTCAGGTCCCTGACCGTGATGACGGCGTAGGGCGTCAGCTCCGACGATGTGCCCGAGGTGGTCGTCACGCAGATGAGCGGGAGGGTCGCATCGGTGGGCTGCGCCTTGTCCGGGGGCGTGAGGAACTCGCTGACGGGCCGGTCATCGGTGGCGGCGACGGCGATGCCCTTGGCGGCGTCCATCGGGCTGCCGCCGCCCAGCCCGATGACCACGTCAGCGCCCACCTCGCGGGCCAACTCACCGCCCTCCTCGACAATCTCGTCGGTGGGGTTGGGCATCACGCGGTCGAAGAGCGTCACCTCAACTCCGGCCTCGTCAAGCCGGTGCATCGCGCGGTCGAGCACGCCGGTCTCGCGGGCGGAGCTGCGACCGGTGACCAGCATGGCGCGCCGGCCGTACTGCGCTGCGCAGTCGCCCAGGCGCTGGAGCTGTCCTGTGCCGAACAGGAGGCGTACGGAGTTGAAGAAGTCGAAGCTCTGCATCCCTGGGACTCTCCTCGTGGAAGTGCGCCGCTGAGCGGGAGTTCCTCCGCACCCGCGGCGGTGATGTCACTCGGACGCGGAACCGAGGGGCAGCTTGACGGTCATGGTCGTGCCCACCCCTACCTCGCTATCGACCTCGATGATCCCGTCGTGGGCGTTCACCACGTCCCTGATGATGCGCGTGCCAAGGCCGGTGCCGCCCGGCTTGGTGCTGACGGCATCATCGGTGAAGAGCTTCTCACGAACGTTCTCAGGGATCCCGGAGCCGGTATCGGCCACCCGCACCAGCGCGTAGTCCCCTGCCGGCCATTCTCCCTCGGCCACCGCATCGGTGACTATGGTCACCGTGTCGCCCTTCCCGCAGGCCTGGATGGCGTTGTTGGTCAGATTGTAGATGGCGTTGTAGAGCTGCTTCTCGTCGCATACCACCTGCGGCAGGTCGCCGTCGGGCTCGTGAGTGAGCGTCACCCCGGCGTCCTCGGCCACCAGGGCCAGCGGCTTTGTGACCCGGGCCACGAGCTCATCCAGGTCGCAGGGCGCGAAGCTGGGCTCGGAGACCATGCCCTTGATGCAGTCGGATATCTCCTTGGTGCGCTCCTGGACGTTGTGCGAGCCGTCAACGATGATATGGATCATCTCAGGGTAGAAGTCGCGGACCTCGCCGACGGCGTCGCCGATCTTGTCGAGCTCCTCGCCCTCACCCGCCGCGCACAGCTCATCGACCCTCGCGAACATGTCCTCAAGCATGAACTGCAGCGTCTCGGCGCCGGTCTGCACGGGGGTGACCATGTTCTTGACGTCGTGGCTGATGTGACCGATGAACTGGATGATCTCGGCAAGCCTGGCCTGCTCGTGCAGACGGCTGGTCTCGATGGCACTGGCGATCTGAGCGCCCAGTATGGCGAGGATGTCGATCTCGGCCTGACCGAAGGTCCCCTCCTCCTGATTGAGCACCTGCATGACACCGATGGGCTCGCCCTCAACGCTCTTGAGGGGAACGGTGACCATGTTGCGGGTGCGATACTGAACCTTCTCTCCGATGTCAGGCTTGTGCTCCTTCTCGGTGGAGACGTCCTCGCTGACCCGCAGCTCCCCTGTCTGGAAGACGGCGCCGGCGATGCCCTGGTCGGGCTCCATCTCCATGCCCACGAGGTCATCGGCCGTGGGTCCCACGACGTGCGTGAAGACCAGCTTGTCGCGGTCCTCATCGTACAGGATGATTGAGCCAGCCCCCGCGCGCACCAGCTCCATGGAGACGCGCAGCGCCTCGCGGATCAGGTCCTGCTGGCGCACGATCCCGCCCAGGGCGCTGGTGATACGGTGGATGGCCCGTATCTGCTCATCGCGCTGACGGAGCTTGCGTTGAAGCTCCTCGACGTCGGTGGTAGGGCCCTCGGACATGCCAGCACCTCACAGAGGCCCGACCAGGGTAGCTCCGGCCGGCGTGACCCCAGGTGGGTCACCACTCCGGTGTAACAATCATCTCCCCGCCCTCGCCCTCCCGGATCGCGCGTCTGGGGGCGAGGCGCACGGCTACAGCCGCCGCCTTGGCGGCGGCCTCCTCTTCGCCTATCTCCCTGTATGCGGCGGACAGCATCAGCCACAGGCGGATGCTGCGGGGGCTGGTCGTGGCCGCCTCGTGCAGACGCTCGACGGCCTCCCGCTTACGACCGAGCTTCCGCAGCGCCATGGCCGCCAGCGCACCGGCCTCTCCCCTGCGCTCCCCGCCCGCGGCAGCTCTCTCAGCCAGCTCCACCGCCTCCTCCAGTTTCTCCTCCTGGACGAGAAGCACCTCCGCAAGCCGGAAGGGCGGTCGTGTATCGTCAGGGGCAAGCGCCATTGCCTCGCGCAGGAGCTGTTCTGCCTCATCGTACTGCTTTCCGAGGGCCAGAACCAGAGCCAGGTTCAGGTGTGCGTCCACGTCGTCCGGCCGTCTCTCGCAGGCCTCGCGCGCTGCCTCCTCGGCCCGTTCCCGCTGGCCGCCTCGGAGGTAGGCGAGAGGCAGTCGGCGCAGCGCCTCCTCACTGTCGGGATCGAGCTTCAGCGCCCGCTCGAGATCATCGATGGCCGCCTCGGGGTCGCCGGCCGCCAGATGCAGCCGGCCCCTGAGCGTGAGCGCCTCGACGCTCTCCGGATCGATCTCCAGCGCCTCGTCCACGGTCCTGAGCGCCTGCCGGCGATCCCCCAGCGCCGCATGAGCGCGGGCCAGACCGTAGGCGGCGTCGAACGAGGAGGGCGCGCGCTCCCACGCCCGTGAGAACTGAATGAACGCGTTGTGCTTCATCTCCTCCTCAAGGTAGGCCTCGCCCAACGCCACCAGGTGCTCCACGGAGTCGGGATTGCGTCGCACCTGCGCCTCGAGGGCGGAGATGGTGGTGGCGCTGCGACCGCAGCCGGCCATGCAGACGGGAACAATGATTGCCAGCGTCCAGATGGCCCTCGGCACTGAGACACCTCTTGTGCGCCATCGTCCCACAACGGTGCTATGCAGCCGTGGTGCGCCAGAGGTACATGTTACGCCGTTTCGCAGGCGTACGCAAGCGCGCACTGATCCACCGGACAGGGCTCCACGGGCTCGAAGTGGCCCTCGCGCACGCGCCGCACGATGCGGGCCAGCTCCCGTCGCGCCCCGTCGGCCTGCTCGGCCGGGTCCAGGCGCTCGACGCGACGCTGGTCGAGCAGCACCAGCGCCGCGGCCTCCGGAGTCGGCCGCCCGGCGGCCTGAAGGGCCGCGCAGTAGAGGCCGATCTGGAAGCGGTACTCGTCGAGCTTGCGCTCATGCGCGCCTCCGGTCTTATAGTCGAGGATGCACGAGTGCCCATCGCTGTGCTCCGCCAGGGCGTCAATAGTGCCCTCCACCAGCACCCCATCCACCGTCACCGCGAACTGCACCTCGCCCCGAAGGCGGTCGGCGGCGGCGATCCAATCCTGGTAGATCCGGCCCTCCGCGCCGTCAACCGGCGCGTCGTGGACGAACCAGCGGATGATCTCTCGGAGCCGGTCGCGCTGGGCCGGTGCCAGCCGGGAGGAGATGGCGTGGGGAAAGGTGGCCACCTCCAGGGCCTGCTCAATGACGCCCTCCTCCATTCCCCTGCGGCCGATGGCCTCCATGGCGGCGTGCGCGACGGCTCCCCGGTCGGCGGCCGACAGCGAGCTCAGCCAGTCGCCGCCGCCGGGACGCTCCGGCAGGTCCAGCAGGTGGCGCAGCATGTAGAGGCGGGGGCAGGTCCGGTAGTGCACGAGCTCCGTGACCGTGAAGCGGCAAAGCGCCGTCTGCCCGGGCTCGATGGGCAGGGCCAGGGGCGGGAGGTCCGCGGCGCCGCCGGATGCGGCCTCCGCAGCACGCGCCAGCACCTCTGGCTCGGCGCGATCCGGGAAGCCCTGGCCGGCCGGACGATCCTCCGCCTCACGCTCCGGGACGGTGAGCAGGCAGCTCCACTGGCTATCCTCGCCCACCATCCGGCCGCCGGACAGCTCCTGCAGGTCGATGCCGAAGGCGTCCGTGAGCCACCGGAGCCAGTCCACGTTGCGGGCGAGGGTCCCGTCCCTGTTCAGCTCGTAGGAGGCGGACAGGATGAGGTGATCGCGGGCCCGGGTGAGCGCCACGTAGAGCAGGCGCCGGCGCTCGGCGATCTCCTGGTCCTGCTGCCGGCGCCGGACGAGACTGCCGACCGCGCCCCAGGTGGTCTCGCCGTCCTCCGCCTCCATCTTCGGCACCGGGCCGAGGCGCTCATCGAGCAGCGGGTCGCCGGAGCCGCCCCGCGGAACTCGAGCCAGGTCAGGCACGATCACAATCGGCCACTCCAGGCCCTTGGCCTTGTGGACGGTCAGCAGCCGGACGACGTCGCTGGCCTCCTCGTGGACGGTGGCCAGCCCCTCGTGCTCCTCGCTCACCACCAGCTCCTGGAGGTACTCCACGAAGCGGCGCAGGCTGTACTCGCCTGCGGCCTCAAAGGAGCGGGCAAGGTCGGCCAGCTTGCGGATGTTCGCGGCCGCCTGCCTGCCGGCGAACTGCGTGAGATGCACCGACGCCAGGCCGGTATCCCCTGCGACCCGCTCCATCAGCTCCGACAGCGTGAGCCGGTCGCGGGCGTCGCGAAGCCGGTCGATGACCCGCACGGCGCGCTCCAGCCGCTGGCGCTGCTCGGCCGCGATGTGCGCCTGGTGCTCGAACTCCCCGTGCGCGGCCTGGCGCACGGCGCCCATCAGCGCCAAATGCGGGCGCGTCAGCCAGTAGAGAGTGTCATCGGAGATGGCGAACATGGGCGAGCGGAGCGCGCCCACCAGCGACAGCTCATCGCTCAGGTTCTCGAGGGCGCTGAGGAGGTTGATGCAGTCGCGGATCTCCTGGCGATTGTAGAAGCCGCGCCCGGCGACCGTGTAGAAGGGAATGCCCTCCCGCCTCAGCGCGTACTCGTAGATGCCCACGTCGGTCATGGCGGCGAAGAGGATGCCGAAGTCCCGCCAGGTCGGCGCGCGGTGGACAATCTGCCCCTCCCCGTCCGCCCGCTGCTGCTTCTCCCCCACGCGCAGTTCACCGCCATCGACGATCTCCCTGATGC
>JBNGDZ010000215.1:6735-7897 GCA_049975765.1 Armatimonadota bacterium | reverse complement strand
ATGGATCATCTCCGCGGTCATCTTGGCCTTGGAGAACGTGATGGTCGGCACGCCCCGCTGCAGCAGCGCCGCCATCAGCTCGTGCGCCTCCACGTTCGCGCTGCGGCGCGACCGCCACAGCCGGGCGCGCTCGCGAGGCGGGTTCCAGAACACATACGTGCGCCGCCCGCGCGGGCTCCCGTCATCGTCCACGATCGCCGCCCGCCGGCCGAGAACACGCTCCGCCAGCTCCTCGGGATTGCCGACGGTCGCGGAGCACCCGATGATCTGCGGCGCGGCCTCGTAGTGCTCGCACAGTCGGCGGAAGCGGCGCATCAGGTTCGCCATGTTGGCGCCGAAGATACCGGAGTAGACGTGCATCTCGTCGAGCACCAGCAGCTTCAGCCGGGAGAGGAAGTCCGCCCAGCGGGGGTGTTGAGGCATCAGCGCGGCGTGCACCATGTCGGGGTTGCTGAAGATCAGCGAGGCGCCCTCCCTCAGCCTCCGCCGCAGCCCTGAGGGGGTGTCGCCATCGTAGACCCCCGCGACGACATCGCCAAGGCCCGCCTCGCCCAGCAGGCGGTTCATCGACTGAAACTGGTCCTGGCAGAGCGCCTTGGTGGGGAACAGCAGCAGCGCCGTGGCGTCAGGGTCCTGCAGCAGCATCTCGACGGCCGGCACCTGATAGCACAGCGACTTCCCCGACGCGGTGCCGGTGACCACCAGCAGGTCGCCGCCCCCCCGCGCGATGTCCAGCGCCCGGGCCTGGTGGGTGTAGAGACGCTCGATCCCGTCCGACGCCAGCGCCTCGCGGACAGGCTGCGAGAGCGGCTCCGCCGGCTCGCGGTACCGAGCCTGGCGCTGGGCGACCTCCCTCACGTGAACGATCTGCCCGCGGTAGTCGGCGGCGGATCGGATATCATCCAGGAACTGGCAGAAGTCCATCCTTCCCTGGCTCGATGCTGGCAGTGATGGCTGGCTCGCGCCCCCGCAGAGGCATTATAGGACACTACGAACGTGCGTTCAACCACAGACCGCAGCAGAAGTGGGGGCGGTCACTCAGTGGCGATCTCATACCACACGCTGCGCTCGGCCGGCCCCACGCTCAGGCCGCCGACAGCCTCGCCCCGCTCGCCGCTGCCGTCCAGCGCCCACGCCTGCAGGTCGTTCCGTCCGACGATGC
>JBNGDZ010000215.1:0-6725 GCA_049975765.1 Armatimonadota bacterium | reverse complement strand
GATCGTGCCCTCGATCGTCGCGTTGTAGAGCGTCAGCGTCAGCGGCACGCCCTCGCAGATGACCGGGCCGTGGCCCCACTCCCGACCGACGGTGCGGCGCTGCTCGTCCCAGCCCATCTCCTGGTTCTCGACCCGATTCATGGCTACCAGCAGGATGCGGGTGGCTTCCGTGAGCGGCCGGCCGTCCATGCTCGTCAGGGCCACGGCGGCGTAGCCGTTGGAGGTCTCGGCCACCTCCAGGCGCACGCCGCTAAGCTCGACGTTCCGGCCGGCGATCGGGCCCAGCGCGACCTTGGTGCCTGGCGTGTCCACGATGAACACGCCACCATCCTCCTCGGCCTCCGACCAGCGGACCTGCGCATGCGCCTGTGCTGCCGCGGGCTCGCCCCGCAGCGCGATCTCCCCCTGCCCGGTCACCTCCACGCCCAGGCGGTTGCTCAGCGCCATCTCGACGCCGACGCCCTGCTCGGCCCAGACAGAGGACATGGAGTTGCCGTGATCGCGCACGATCTCAGCGACGCGCTCGGCGGCCATCACCAGCGTGAGCATGCGCTCGGCCGCCTGTACGTCGCCCCGGCGGAAGAGATTGGCTGCCACGGGGAACATGGCCAGCTTCGCGGGGTCGCCGGACATGCGGAAGTAGCCGTCAATCTCGTCTGTAGCCCACTCCTCTGGATGCTGGCCGTAGCAGAACTGGAAGAGGCCGTCCCAGTCCTGCAGCGCGCCCCAGGCCGCGAGCATCGGCATGCACTCAGCGCGGTAGTCGTTGGGGGCCGGGTGGTTGTACTCACTGACGGTGTAAGGCCTGGCCGCCAGCCGGAACTGCGACAGCCGCGTGAGGGTATCACCGCCCAGTGCTGCGGTCATGGGCGTGTTGGGGATGTACCAGTTCCCGGCATCCCACGGCCGGCCGGGGAAGCGCGGATGCTCCCAGTAGGCGTGCACGTCTGCGTAGTCCAGGCGCGACTCCCGCAGGATCCCACCCGCGCCGCCGTAGGTGGCCTGCGTGTCGATCACCTGCGCGTGCAGGCCCAGGTCATCCTTCAGGAACTCGTATATGCCCAGCGTGTAGCGCCGCTCCAGCTCCATCACGAAGGCCAGCCAATCAGCCCGGGCGCGATCGGTGGAGGCGCTCGTCGGCAGCTCCACGTTGCCGGCCTCCAGCGACTGCTCCTCATCCAGGCCCCGCACGCCGCCGGGGCGGAGCGAGACGTCGGCGTACCACACCTCGCCCAGCTCGTTCTGGTTGTTGAAGCTCAGCCGGGTGTGCGCGGGGAGCGGCTCTCGGGCGCGGAAGGCGAAGCTGAACTGCTGCCACTGCTCCGTTAGCTCCACCGGCTGGTTCAGCCCCACCATCCGCCAGTCCGGGACGTCGTAGCGGATGTTCACGTGCACCGTCCGCGGCGGCTCGGCTTTGGCGGCGAAGCTCACCGTGTAGATCCTGCCGTCCTCGAGCGTGTGTCCGGTCTGGTGGATCTGGAAGTGCCAGGGCTGCTCGCCGAGCGCCGTCAGCTCCGCGTGCAGCACTCGACCGCGCTCAGGGTCCTCCACGATCTCCATGCTGCCCTGCGCCGGCTCCGGCGCCTCCAGCGTCCACCCCTCAGTGCCGTCCGCGAAGTCGCGGTTGCGCAGCAGCTCCTCGCCCAGCGGCTCCGAGCCCTCGTCCCAGGCCTCTCGCAAGGCCTCCGTGGTTTCATACTTCTCCCGCAGCCACTGCATCCACATCTCTCGCAGGGTGGTGGCGTAGGGCTCGGGCAACGTGTGCAAGGTGTTGCCGAGCGCGAAGCGTAGGGCGCTGTCCTCGTTGGTGATCTCGACCATCGCCACGCACGGCTCGTCCACGTAGGCCGTCCCGGTGTAGGGGTTCTCGTGGGTGAGCAGGTCGCGGGCGTACTGCTTCTGCAGCTCGATCATGCGCGGCTCGAAGTTGTCCACGCCCTTGTCGTAGCTGGGGAGCTGGTCGGCGTTCTCGAAGCCCTCGGCGGCCGAGAACTTGCGCGAGACGTGCAGGTTGATGTTGGCGTAGATCCCGTTCTGCTTGAGCTGGTAGATGATCCAGTCCAGCCGATCCAGCATCTCCGGATCCATGTGCAGCCGATCCTCGTAGTCGGGGTCCCAGATGCCACTGGGCGCGTGGTGCATGTCGAGGTGGTGGAAGCGCACGATGTTCATGCCCAGGCGCGCCATCCTGCGCGCGATCTCCGGGGCCACATCCTTCTCCGGCAGGGCGTCGCCGAAGGTCAGATTCGTCCCCAGGAACCGGATGCGCTCCCCGCTGCCATCCACGAAGTGCCCGTCGCGGATGGTGATGAAGCCCGCCTCGCCGGCCGGCGCGGCGTTCATCTGCGACACGTCCACCGCGCTGCCCTCACCGGGCACGCCGATGGTGAACTCGAACCAGCCCTCCGGCGGCTGTGCCCACGCGGCCGTGGCAAGCGCAGCACACAGCACGACTGCACACCTCATGACACCCACCGTTCCTCTCCGGGCGTGTGGTCTGTGCAGCAAAACCGCCCTGCTCCGCCGCGTTGCGGAAGGGGTCTACTGCTCCACAGATACCTCTGCCCCGGCGGTCGTCGCGATGTCGGCGACCTCCCCGCGCATCCTCACCGTGACGTGGTGCGGGATCGCGAAGCTCGCGCCCTCCTCGAAGTTGTAGACGTAGCCCTTCGAGTAGTCCGAGCGGTCGGCGAAGTCGCGCACGAAGCTGACCTCGCCGAGGCTGAGCATGGTCCGGTCGCCGTCGCGCTCGACGCGCTCGATGGTGTAGCAGGCGTTGCGCTCCTCGTCGTTGTCGATGATGATCGACTCTCCGACAAGGGTCTCATCGGTCGGAAGCGGCGTGTCCACCCAGATGCGTCCATCCTCAGCCATGTCGCGGTCCATGCGCACGACGGTCCCGGTCCACGCCGGCTCCGGCGTCACCATCCGGAAGCCGCCCAGCGCCAGCTCCGTCCCCGCGATCAGCGCGGCCCGCTCCACGGCTCCACCGCGCACGCGAACGAAGGCCAGCCGCCCGGCGAACCGCGGCCCATTGGGGACCTGTACGGCCGTCTCCCCCCGCGCGCTGCAGACCCAGTCCACCGCCCCGTCCGCCAGCTCAACGCGCACCGCCACGGCCTCGAAGCCCTCCGCGTCCTCCCCGCAGTCGATGCGCTCCACGGAGCGGATCAGCGGTTCGCCCCGATAGGGCTCATGCACCGAGACGAAGGTGCTCGCCAGGCCGTCATCGCCCTGCCGCCGGGCCAGGATGTAGCGCAGCCTGCGCGGGTTGCCGGACTTGTTCTGCGGCGGATCGCCGTGGGCCAGCGCCACCTCGTCCATCTGCGTCAGGTTGTGCCAGCGCAGATGCAGGTTCTCTTCCGCCGAAGCTCCGCGGTAGCCGTCAGGGACGTGCCAGTCCACCGACCACGCCGCGGCCGGGGTGGCGTCGCGCTCCACGTCATACAGCCACGAAAAGCCCAGCGGCACGTCGTTGCTCTGTCGCTGGCCGAAGGGGATCTGTGGACCGGCGTAGGTCCCGCCCTGCTGCGCCGCCGTGCTCAGGCCGGTCACCTGCGGGTCGCCCGGCGTGGCGTGGAAGCTCAGGAGGTGGTCGCTGCCGCCCCGCACGCGAAAGACGTCCACGCCGTAGGCGCCCTCGGCGGCGTCCACCAGCGCCAGCGTCCGCGCGTAGACGTCGCACTGCTCGTAGACATTGGCCGAGCGGACCTCGCCGGCCGACAGGCCGGGCAGCGTCTTGAAGAACACCGGATGGCCGCCCCAGTTCGACTGTTGCCGCTGGCCGTCCACGACCACAGTGTTGTGGCAGATGGTGTTGTCCGTCCACTCATTCCGCTTCGGCCAGCTTGTGGCGAACTCCGGGTAGCCCAGGTCGGGCTCAAGCTTGTAGCCGAAACCGTAGAGCCCCACGTTGAGCCGGTCGTGGTGGCCATGCCCGAAGCTGCGGCCGTAGAACATCCACAGCGCCGTCCCGTCCCGGCCGTGGCCGCGCTCCAGCGACATCAGCCCGTAGCCCGCCCGGTTGAAGCCGCCCTCGCCCTCGGGCGGGCCCGCCTGGCGGCCGATCCGCTCGATCTCCCGCCCGATCGCGTCTGGGTCCTCGTCGAAGATCGACCGCTGCAGGCCCGCGCCCGAGCCCTCGTTCGCGCGGTAGGCCGCGATGGCGATCTCCGGATCGCGCAGGTAGCGGTAGCCGCGGGCGATGAAGTCAGGGCTGGTGCTCACCCGCCCCATGGAGCCGGTGGAGCCGCAGTCCCCGATGTTCGGCGTCGCCAGGCCCAGCACCAGCAGCTTCCAGCCGGCCGTGAAGGTCTGCTTGAACTGGGGGAAGTCGCGATAGATGTCATGCGCGTCGTAGGGCTCGAATTCGGCCAGCATGTCCGCCAGCCGGCCGATGTTGGAGGCCCACCCGAGAGAGTAGCTCGGCGAGCCCTCCGAGCCCACCCCGTCACGGTCGATGCGGCCCACGATGGTGCCGGGCATCTGCATGCCGTCGGCCGCGAAGATCCAGTCCAGCCATTGCGTCATCTCCGGATCGCGCCCGAAGGCCATCGCCACCGCCGCCATGGCGCTCTCATGTGAGCCGTGGTTGCCGCGGATCTGCTCGGTCATCAGCGCCTCGGCGCCGGTGCGCAGGATGCCCTCCTCGATGTTGCGGTAGAGGTCCTCCAGTGTCCCCTTCTCGCCCGGCAGATCGTACTGCTCGGCCTTCTGCGCCAGGAAGCTGAGCAGCTCGGGGCAGTCCGCCAGGCCCATCGCCACGCGGTCGTAGTCCCGGGCGAAGCCGCGGATGACGCCGGTCTCCCAGATGCGGCCCTCGATCTTGCCCCGACCGGAGCCGCCGTCGGAGTGAAACCACCCTCGCTCGGCGTAGGGCGCCCAGTCCATCGCCGGGTAGACGTCCGCGATGCGGTCCAGCAGAACTCCGGCCTTGTGCGCGTAGACGGGCTCACCGGTGTACATCCATGCCGTGCTGAGCTCTGTCAGGACTCGCCGCACATGCCGCCAGTGCTGCCAGGTGTAGTAGGCGATGAACCGGTACTCGTGGCCGTCCTCGTCCACATACCCCCAGCCGTCGTCCACACCCCAGGTGTGCAGAGGGTCCTCGGGATCGGGGTGCTCGGCGTTGAACAGCAGGCTGCGATCTCCCTTCGAGGCGTCGAAGCAGCCGTGCTCATCGATGGCGCTGCGGTAGAACGCGCCGAAGTCGTTGGTGGGGAAGACCATGCCGCACGCGGGGCACTTGATCTTCCAGGGGCGGTCCACGGGGTCCACGGTATAGGGGTAGTTGCCGTGCGTGAAGATGTCCTCACCGCAGTTGAGACAGCCCAGGCGCACGGTGCCCTCCGGCGTCTTCGTAAGCGTTACGTCTATGGCCCGTGGCAGGTTCTGGCAGGGCACCATCTTCCACAGCGCCTCGTCGGACATGGCGATCCAGGGCTCGGCCCGCGCCACCGCCGCGTCCCGCAGGCCGCGCACCCATTCGCTGGTCTCCACGTTCTCGCGGACGTTGGCGATCCGCTCGGCCGTGAAGTATCCACCCCCGCCCCCCAGGACCGGCGCGCATGCCACAAGGATCAGGGTGAGCGCGAAACATAGACGCAGCGCTGCGCCCAACATGGTCGGCCCACTCCCCTGTCTGCCGGCAGGTCAGGTGCCTCCTCTGAGGTCCGCCGCCCGCCAGTTCACCGCCGCCGCGACTCCGTCCTTCTCTGGTGTTGCACCGGTCGCACTGGGGCCAGCACCTCCACGGGAGAGGGCGATCGGGCATCCGCTCTCCCGCTACGACTGCGCGGCGCCGGCCTGGACCCGGACACCAGTCCAACCCACGTCTGCATGACAGGGAGGAATCCGGGGCGCGTCGCGCGAAGATCATCAGTAGGGAGTTGTGCTGAGAATCGTCAATGCTCACGCCCACACCGGGTTCATTCCGTGTCCGGCTTCACGAGAGGCGAACGGGAGTTGCAGCAATGCTTCGAGACATCCCTCACCTCAAGACGATCCTCATCCTCGCCTTCGCTGGCCTGGTGCTGGGCGTCGTTGGCCTCACCTGGGTGTACCCGGCCTTCGTGGCTCGCGCTACGGAGGTCAAACAGTCCAAGACACGCGAGTTCTGCGAAGGCGAGTTCGGCGTGTCCGGTGACTCCATGGAGCTGATAAAGTCCGGAGCTTCGCTCGGACATGAGTTGGCCGACACGGTCGCGGGTGGCGAAGTCCGTCCGCCCCCATCGGGTGAGAGGCACACGCGCACCGAGGCGACCGCCACGACGACTGAGCCCGAGCCAACGACGGACCCCTCCCCCGAATAGGCCGCAGTCGCCAGCCCGGAGGACCGCGCCCCGCGCCCGGCGTACACGTACCGCCGGCGAGATGGCCGGTCTGAGGCGATAGAGGGCTGTTGACACGGCATCTTCAGGTGACCTCTCTGGCTGGAATCCTCCGCCCCGTCTTAAAGCTGCCTTCTGCAAACCCCGATACAGAACTCGGTGCAGGTTCTGTCACACGCTCGCGTGCTCCCGTCCGGCCCGCGAGCAGCTCAGGGCCAGACGCTCCCAGGCGCACCGGACCCATCGCTCCGGCGCGCTCAGACCCCAAGCCGGATAAGGAGGATTACGATGTCGCTCACCCGTATCAACCAGAACATCAGCTCGATCAATGCGCAGCGGAATCTGGAGATCAACTCCACCCGTATCGGCCGGTCGATCGAGCGCCTCGCCAGCGGT
>JBNGDZ010000214.1:7707-7934 GCA_049975765.1 Armatimonadota bacterium | reverse complement strand
TCGCAGTACACCCGGCCGCCGCTCGACAGCACCGGTACAGGCCTGCTGGCCGACGCGCTGCGTGGTGCGAGCGTGCTCCTGGGGCTCGGCGAGTCAGAGGACGAGGATCGGCTCCACGAGTCCGTTGACGTCGATGCCTTCCTCCGCGGTGACCTCCCCGGTCGGAGCATCCCTATCGAGGACGGCGATGAGGACGAGCAGCGCGAGGGGGAGGGCGACCCCTGAGG
>JBNGDZ010000214.1:6007-7697 GCA_049975765.1 Armatimonadota bacterium | reverse complement strand
CTGCCGCGCCACGGCGGTCTCGCCGGACAACCTCCGCACAGCCACTGACGAGGAGTTGACCGCGGCGCACTCCGCCGGGTTGCAGGCCTTGGGATGCCGCTCGGATCCGGCTGCCGGAGCGTCGCTGCTGGACGTGAAGATGGAGCTGGCCCGGCGAGCACTTCGCGACTGCCGCCTCTGTCCCCACGACTGCGGCGTGAACCGCCTGGCGGGGGAGCGGGGCCTCTGCGGAGTGGGGGAGCAGACACACGTCGCGGCGGAGATGGTCCACCTCGGCGAGCTCCCCGACCTCGTCCCGGCCTACTCCGTCTTCCTGGGCGGCTGCACCATGCGCTGCCTGTACTGCCGCAAGCCGGATCTGCTGGAGCGCCCGGACGAGGGCGAGGTGCTGGAGCCGGAGCGGTTCGCGCGCAATGTGGCCGCCGGCGCTCGGGACGGCGCGCGGACCCTCAAACTGCTGGGCGGCACCGCTGAGCCGCACCTCCACGCCATCCTCCGGGCGCTGCGAGCGCTGAACACTGCGCTGCCCGTGATGTGGGAGAGCACCATGTTCATCGCGCCGCAGTGCCTGGAGCTGATACGCGGCTGCGTTGACCTGTTCATCGCCAACATGCGCTACGGCAACGACGACTGCGCGCGGGAGCTGTCGGGGGTGGCCGAGTACGTGCGGCCGGCCATGGCCGCGGTGCGGGAGATCGGCAGATGGGCGGACGTGACGCTGCGGCACCTTGTGCTCCCCGGGCACATCGACTGCTGCACGGCCCCGCTGGCGAAGATGCTCGAAGACGCCCTCCCGGACGTGGAGCTGGTGCTGCTGATGCAGTACGTGCCGTTCTGGCGCGCGTGGGAGCGCCCGGAGCTGTCGCGGCGGCTGACTGAACACGAGAGGCGACGCGCCGTGGCTGTGGTCAGCGAGCGCAAGCGTCTGTGGAGCGTGGGGGACCTGGCGTGACGCCGCTGGCTACCGCACCGGCGTGAACCAGGCTTCGTCGAGCTGGGTGCGGTTGATGTTCTTGACGTGCCCGTCGCCGTAGAGGACGTTCCAGCGGCCTTTCATGTAGCTGCTGCCGCCGTGCCAGCCGCCGTTGGCGTCCATCATCACGTTCGTCTCGGCCGGTCTGGCCAGCGTGGATGGGCCGGTGCCGGCGAAGGCCACCTCGGTGCGCCAGTGGTAGCTGTTGCCCACAGCGTGATAGGCCACGGGCTCCGCGTCGATGGGGTAGGTGGTGCCCTCAAGGTGGTCGTACCCGGTGTCGGCCGCGCAGTGCAGCACCTCGCGGCTCTTCGTGTAGGGCTGGATGACATCCTTGACGCGAGGCATGAAGGGAAGCTGCGCCTGCCACTGGGGGAAGCTCGCCCAGATCTGGGGGCAGTAGGCGTCGGCGGCGTCCTTGGCCCACGGATAGCGGTCATCGTAGTCGGATGCGTACATCTCCAGCGCCTGCCCGAGCTGCTTGAGGTTGGCGATGCCCGGGCCCGCGCGAAGACGGGGAACAGCAGCGCCGCGAGGATCGCGATGATCCCCACGACCACGAGCATCTCGATGAGCGTGAACCCCCCGCGTCGCATCAGCTCTCGCCTCCGATCACGCCCAGCCGCCGCAGCTCCTCATCGTCGAAGGGCAGGTGCTCGCGGCGGCACTCCGCCACCCGCCAGAAGCGTCGCCTGTGGATATGGGACGGGCCAAGCT
>JBNGDZ010000214.1:0-5995 GCA_049975765.1 Armatimonadota bacterium | reverse complement strand
ATGGCCCGGTCCCGCGTGACCTTCGCCATGATGGAGGCGGCGCCGATGCGCGGCGAGCAGGCGTCCCCGCCGATAAAGGCCCTGTGCTCGCAGTCGATGCCGCGAGGCTCCAGGCCGTCGAAGAGCACGAACTCCGGTCGCACTGTCAGCCCCGCCAGCGCCCGGCGCATGGCCAGCCAGGTGGCCCCCTGAACGTTGAGGCGGTCGATCATGTCCGGCTCCACCATGCCGATGGACCACGACACGGCGTGGTCGCGAATCTCCTGGTATGCGACGTTCCGCTGAGCGGGCGTCAGGAGCTTGGAGTCATTGACCAGCCGCAGCTCCACGTCCGGGGGCAACACCACTGCGGCGGCGACAAGCGGCCCCGCCATGGCTCCGCGGCCCACCTCATCCACGCCAGCCACCAGACGGTAGCCCTGACCGAGCGCCCACTCGTCGGGCTCGCCGAAGTCGTATTGCGGGTGCTGCTCGGGCGTCATCACGCCGTCTCCCACGTTCAGTGTAGCAGAAAGGCCCGCACTGTAAACCCCGGAGGGAGCGCGTGCGGGCCCGCGATGATCCTGTGGTCGGGTAAGGTCAGTTCAAGAGCCGGATGCGCTGTGGCGGCCAGAATATGAGCATGGCCTTTCCCAGCACGTTCTCGCGCGGCAGGTAGGGCTGGTTGACGTACTTCCCCGTACGCGGATCCCAGTGGCCCCACTTGTGGCTGTCGTTGGAGTCGTTCCTGTTGTCGCCCATCACGACCAGACTCCCCTCGGGGACCTCAATGGCACCCCCGGGATTCGGCCACACATAGCGGGGTGACTCCGCGATGTAGTCCTCCCTGATGCGTTTGCCGTTGCGGTAGAGCGCTTCGTCATGTACGCAAAGACGATCGCCCGGCGTCCCCACCACGCGCTTGATAAAGTCCTTGTCCATCTCCGAGGCGGCCGGCGGGGCGTTGAAGACCACGATCTCGCCGGGCTTTGGATCACGGAAAAAGTAGATGAACTTATTCACCAGGATCCGGTCGCCCTCCAGCAGGGTGGGGCTCATCGACCCCGACGGGATGAAGAACGCCTGGATCACGAAGGGCCGCAACAGGCAGAAGACCAGGAGCGCGGCCACCAGGATGGAGTCCACGAACTCCAGGATCGTGGCCCGCATCGACTTCTTGAGTTCGATGCGCGGCACCACCACCCGGACTGCGACGATGGCCCCGATGAGGCCGATGACCTCCCATGGGTTGTCGAACGCCAGCATGGACTCGGCGGGCACGCTCACCCCTCGCTCTCGACGTCCAGCGCAGGCTCCTGACCCTCCGCCTCAGGCTCCTCGTCGGCTGAACTGCCTTCAGCGTCCGGTGCAGGTTCCTCAGTGCCCCGGGCAGGCTCCGCCGCATCCGCGGCGGCCTCATCGCTGTCGGCCGGCTGCTGCCGGGCCACGCGCTCGCGAACGCGCGCGGCGCGCCCGACGCGCTTGCGGAGGTAGTAGAGCTTGGCGCGCCGAGGGCTGCCCGGTCGCAGCACCTCGATGCTCTCAACTGTCGGCGAGTGCACGGGAAAGACCCGCTCCACGCCTACGCCGTGCGTCACCCTGCGGACGGTGAAGGTCTCATTCAACCCGCCGCCGTCTCGAGCGATGACGACGCCCTCGAAGGGCTGGACGCGGACTCGCTGCTCCTCTCCGCTGCCCTCGCTGATTCGGACCCCAACGCGAACCGTGTCGCCGGGCTGGAAGTCAGGGACGTCCTGCTTCATGTTCTCTGCTTCGATCTGCCTCAGAAGGTCCGCCATCATCGTTGCTCCTCGTGTAGGGCTGACGCACCGCCCCAGCCCGAAGTTCAGGTGTCCGTGCTGCCTGCCGCGAGCCCGGTGAGGCCCTGTTCAGCGATGCCGGCAAGCAGCTCACGATCATCCTCAGACAGCTCAGCGCGGGCCAGCAGGTCAGGCCGGCGTCGCAGCGTGCGCAGCAGAGACATCCGCCGTCGCCACCGCCGCACCTGAGCGTGATCGCCCTCCACCAGCGCCCTGGGGACAGCCATCCCGCGGAACTCCGGCGGCCGGGTGTAATGCGGATGCTCCAGCAGTCCGTTCTGGAAGGAGTCCTCCTCCACCGACGCCTCGTTGCCCAATACGCCCGGCACCAGGCGCACAACCGCATCGACAAGCACGAGCGCGGGAAGCTCACCACCGGTCAGGACGTAGTCCCCGATCGAGATCTCTTCCGTGACCAGGAGCTGCCTGACGCGCTCGTCAATGGCCTCGTAGTGGCCGCAGACGATCACCAGCCGGTCGAGCATCGACAGCCGGCGGGCGTGCTCCTGCGCGAGGCGCTCGCCCTGCGGCGTCATCAGGATCACCGCCGGGCGGTCCTGGCCGACAATCTCCTCCAGGCAGGCCGTCAGCGGCTCCGGCTTGAGAACCATCCCCGGGCCGCCGCCGTAGGGCGTGTCATCGACCACGCGATGCCTGTCGGTGGCCCAGTCGCGGGGATCATGGGCCTCGAAGGTGACCAGCCCGGCGTCACGGGCGCGCGCCATGATACTGAAGTCCAGCGCGCCGGCGATCATCTCCGGGAAGATGGTCACCAGGTCAATGCGCACCGGGCTCACCGCCTAGTCAAGCAGGTCATCGACCTCCTGAACGACCATCTCGCCCCGCTCCAGGTCGATGGCCTTGATGAACGTGTCCACGGCCGGTATCAGCGCCCGATCGGTCTCGTATACGTCGTTGGCGCCCGTCCTGAGGATGTCGCGAACCCGCCCCAGGTCGCGGCCGTCTGCGGTCACCACGCGGAGGCCGAGTATCTGGAAATCGTAGAACTCCCCGTCCGGCGGGGGAGGAACAGCATCGCGCTGCACGCGGAGGGTCGCCGCGCGCAGCGCCTCGGCCTGGTCGCGGTCCTCGACGCCTTCCAGCTTGACGATGCAGCGTCCGCCGGTGATGCCGCGGATGTACTCGACCCGGGCCGCCCGGATGCCGCCCGAACCGACAAGCTGCAGCTCAGACCACTCGGGCAGCCGCTCGGGGAAGTCGGTGTTCAGATCGACCCAGACCTCACCATCCAGCCCGTGCGGCTTCACCACCGACGCCAGCTCCACGAAGTCTGCGCCGCCGTCGTCAGGGCCGCTCGATAGTGGGCGTCTCGACCTCGGTGTCAACCTCCGGGCTCACCTCTTCTTCGACCTCGAGGCTGATGCCGCCCTCAGTCTCCCGGATCTCGACAATCTCATCGTCCTTGACGACAAGCTCCACGCCGCGGAGCGCGGTCTGCAGGTTATCACCGACACGCACCTCGGTGTGGCTCTCAATGGTGCCCCGGATGATCTCCGTACCTGTCTCCAGCTCCTGCACGGCGCGCTGGCGCTGGATGAGCCGGTCCTTGGCCTGGCGCAGCCGCCGCTTCTCGGCCTCGATCTGCTGTCGCACTGCCATGGCCTGCTGGATGTCGCTGCGCTGCAGCTCAGTCACATACTGCCGCGCACCGATATCAAGCTGGGTAATGCGCTCATCGAGCTGGCCGATGGCCTCCTCGAACTCATCGTCGAGTTCGTTCTTGAGATTCTCGGTGACGATGGCGCGCAGAACGATGTCGCGTTTGATCGTAACGGAATCGGGCATCAGAAAAGACCCTCCATAGCGGCCACGCCGGCCGGAGTGTCCTCCCTCGCTTACGGGTCGCCTACCTTCGCGGCGTCAGGAGAGGATCTCGACCGTGGCCTTTCGGTCCAGCTTGGTGGCTGCGGCCTTGATGATGGTGCGCATGGCGTTGGCGATGCGCCCGCCCTTGCCGATTACCTTCCCCAGATCGCTCTCAGCCACCGACACTTCGTAGACTACAATGCTCTCGCCCGCCACCTCGTTGATGTGTGCCTGCTCGGGCTGGTCCACCAGCGACTTGACCATCAGCTCCACTAGCTCGCGCATTGGCGGCGCCCCCAGTCACGATGGGTAGGTGCGTGTGCGTGCGAAAGGCGCAGGTTGTCGTGCGCGCGTCGCCGGCGCCGGGCTGCTAGGCCTCGTCGGCCGCCTCCTCTGATGTCTCCTCTGCCGCGGCCTCTTCGGTCTCGACGACCTCCTCAGCTCCGGCAGCCTCCTCGGCTCCGGCCTCCGGCTCCCCTTCGGCCTCCTCGACGGCCTCCTCGGCCGGACCCTCAATGACCCCGGCCTGCTGCAGGAGGGAGCGCACCGTGTCGCTGGGCTGGGCTCCCATGCTCAGCCATTCGGCCGCCCGCTCGCCGTTGACGTCGAACCTGTTCTCGCTGCCTGGCCTGTACCAGCCAAGCTCCTCAATGACGCGCCCGTCCCGGCGTTTGCGGCCGTCTGCGACGACGATACGGAAATGTGGCTCGTTCCTGCCGCCGACCCTCTTGAGTCGAATCCTGGTGGCCAACCTGGCGTCTCTCCCTTCAACCGGCTAGCGGAGGCCGATCTGCATGTTGCCGATGCGGGCCCGCTTGCCACCGGTGAGTTGCTTCATCATCTTCGACAGCTCGCGGAACTCCTTGAGCATGATGTTGACGTCCTGGACTGAGACGCCACTGCCTCTGGCGATGCGCCGCTTGCGGGACGCATTGAGCACGTCCGGGTTATGCCGCTCGGCGGGCGTCATGGAGTTGATGATGGCTTCGACCCGGTCCAGCTCCCGCTCGTCGAGGTCCGCGCCGCTGAGATCTGGCATCTGCTGCGCCATGCCCGGGATCATCTTCATGACCTGGTCCAGAGGGCCCATCTTCCGCACGTTGCGCAGGTGGTCGCGGAAGTCCTCCAGGTCGAACTGCGCCGTCATCAGCCGCTCCTGGAGCTTCTGCGCCTCCTCCTGATCGACCGCCTCCTGGGCCTTCTCCACGAGCGTCAGTACATCGCCCATGCCCAGGATGCGTGAGGCCATCCTGTCCGGGTGGAAGACCTCCAGAGCGTCAAGCTTCTCGCCGACCCCGACGAACTTGATGGGCTTGCCGGTCACCGCGCGGGCGGAGAGAGCAGCACCGCCCCGGGCATCACCGTCGAGCTTCGTCAGCACCAGCCCGTCCAGCTCCAGAGCCTCCTGGAAGTCCGCGGCGACCGTCACGGCCTCCTGGCCGGTCATGGCATCGACGACCAGCAGCACCTCCGGGTCATCGAGCACTTCGGCCTGGGCCGACAGCTCCTCCATCATGTCCTCATCGACGTGCAGACGCCCGGCGGTGTCCACGATGAGCACGTCGTAGCCCTTGGAGCGCGCGTGACTGACGGCGGCCTCGGTGATGCGAACCGGCTCGCCCTCCCCCAGGGTGAAGACCTCGACCTCCACCTCGTCGCCGACCTGCTTGAGCTGCTCGATGGCCGCGGGACGGTAGACGTCCGTGGCGCACAGCAGCGGCCGGTGACCCTCTCTCTGCAGCCGTCTCGCCAGCTTGCCCGCGGTGGTGGTCTTGCCGCTGCCCTGAAGGCCGCACAGCAGGATGACGGTCGGCGGCTGGTCGGCGAACTCGATCTCGGCATGCTCGGCGCCGAGCAGCTCCACCAACTCGTCGTGGACGATCTTCACGAGCTGCTGGGTGGGGTTCAGCCCCTCCAGGATGTCCTCCCCCAGCGCCTCCGCCTGGAGCCGCTTCACGAAATCCTTCACGACATTGTAATTGACATCCGCTTCGAGGAGCGCCATCTGGACGTCCTTAAGGCCAGAGCGGATATCTCGCTCGCGGAGCTTGCCCCGCCCGCTGAGCTCCTTGAATGTTTTCTGAAGTCTGTCCGTCAGCGTCTCAAACAACCGCCAGTACCTCCGTGCCTCAGATCGCGGTATGAAGCGGTCCTCGGGCGTCGTCACCGGAGAGGCCGTGCGAGACAGAACGCGGCCGGACCCCGGAGAAATGCCCGATCCGGCCGATTCCTGATGGAACCGCTTTACAGAGGGTCAGTATAGGCCATGCCCCGGGCTTTGTCAACCAGCGCAGTGGCCGGGGGCAGCATCTAAATTCGTGTGGATGAGGGAGTGGCGGTGTTGTGTGTTATGTGGTAGGATACTGTCG
>JBNGDZ010000213.1:0-7956 GCA_049975765.1 Armatimonadota bacterium | reverse complement strand
CGGTAACCACGGGATACGAGTAGTCCGGATCATCCTTGATGGCCTCGGTCACCTCCACGAACTCCACCTCATCGGCGACCTCACCCATGCGCTCGTGAACGCGGCGCATGACCGGACCCTCGTTCCCGGAGGTGGACTCGAAGCCGATCAGCTCGGACAGCAGATCGACGGCATCGTCGTGGAGCGACCGGGCCGCGTCGAGATAGCGGTTAGCCATTGGCGGCTCTCCTTCGGGGAGCTGCAAGTTGCGAGCGACGAGCCACGAGCTGCGAGCGACGAGCGAACGGCACCGCCGGCCTCTCCTCCCGGCCTCCTCTCCGTGCCGGAGAGGAGGAGCAACGGCACAGCATACCGGCCGCGCTTCAGTGCGGCCTCGCCGGCCCGAGAGCGCCAGCGGTCTGCACGCACGCCCCACGTCGTGGGAGGGGCCGCCCTGAGGAGGGCTGCCAGGCCCGACGAAGTCGGCCCCAATGCAGGCCGCAGACTGCAGGCGACGAGCGACACGCTCACGGCAACGACGGCCCCTGCCGTTCCGTGGCACGCACACTGGAGACCTTTGGTCTCGGTGCGTGCGCCGTGTGTCTTTACCGGGCTGGAAGCTGGTCGCACATGTCTCTCTGGGCGGAGGCCCGCGGCGAACACCCTCGCCCTACCGCGGCAGAAAACGTTCTGCCAACATGTAGAGACCGACAGCGACGGCGAGCCCGGCCACCACTCCCAGCCACGTTCCGGCTGTCACGCCCACTGCACCACCCGGCAGCACCGCCAGCATGGCGCATCCCGCGAAGCGGACCATGCAGCCCGGCGTCGGCGTGTCAATGTAGTGGCCGCGCACCCAGCCTGTAGCCCCACCCACCACGTCGGGCTCCACGATCATGTAGATCGCAGCCCCAACGTAAAGCACGAGAGCGATGATCTCCGGCACGGCCTCGCCCCCCGTCTGGCGCCCCGTCGCCGGCCGGCTGCCGCTCAGACGCGCTCCTCCAGCAGGCGACGGCTCGCCGCGTCGAGGGCCTCCACATCCGGGATGTCGTAGCGGTTACCCTCAACGTCCTCCAATGTAACATGCCTCGGCAGGGGCTGCTTGACCTTCTCGCGCAGGTCGCGCATCAGGAAGCGGACCTGCCCGCGGTCGGTCTCTACGGTCCACTCCGTGACATCGAAGCGCTGGCGGCACGAGAGGATGCGCACGATCCGGGGGATGAGGTAGCGCCGCTGAAGCTCCGCCTGCACGCACTCGCGCGCCTCCTCGCTCAGCGAGCCCAGCTCCAGCAGCAGGCCGATCTCCTTCTCCTCCTCATCGACCACAGCGATCCACCGGTTCGGCTCGCTGAGTGGGAAGAGCCGCACGGCGCCGGCGTCCCGCCACTGCTCGCCCTCATCCAGCCGCACCTGCAGGTGCCCCTGGTGCTGCCGGAAGCGGACCGTGTCGGCGTCGAGCAGCGGCAGCCCCGGCGCGTGCGAGACTTCGGACTCGTCGCCGTCATCGCGTTCGGCCGCCGGGGTCGCGTCGGGCTGGCGCTGTTCCATGTCCGGCGCATCGTCAGCCATCAGCGTTCGACCGCCTGGACCGTCGAGATCTCCCGGTAGGTCTGCACGAGGTGGTGGAACTCGCCCTCGGCGGCCAGCAGCTCATCGTGAGTGCCCATCTCGGCGATCTTGCCGTCCTTGAGCACGATCAGCCGGTCGGCGTTCTTGAGCGTGGACAGCCGGTGGGCGATGGCGAAGGTGGTGCGGCTCTCCACGAGCCTCTGGATGGCCTCCTGGATGCCCTTTTCCGTCTCGACGTCCACCTGCGAGGTGGCCTCGTCGAGGATGAGGATGGCCGGGTCGTGCAGCACGGCGCGGGCGATGGCGAGCCGCTGCTGCTCCCCCGCCGAGAGCCCCTGGCCCTTCTCCCCCAGGAGGGTCTCATAGCCGTCGGGCTTCTTTAGGATGAACTCGTGGGCGTTGGCCGCCCGGGCCGCGGTGATGATCTCCTCCTTCGTGGCGCCGGGCTTGGCGTAGGCGATGTTCTCCGCGATGGTGGCGGCGAACAGGAAGGTGTCCTGGGGCACGATGCCGATCTGCTGGCGGAGGTCCTCGAGCCGAATGCTGCTGATGGGCTGGCCGTCGATGAGTATCTGGCCGTCATCCACGTCGTAGAAGCGGCACAGCAGGTTGATGGTGGTGGTCTTGCCCGCGCCGCTGTGGCCCACCAGGCCGACCATCTCGCCGGGCGCCACCTCGTAGGAGATGCCCTTAAGCACCGGCCGATGCGGCTCGTAGCCGAAGGTCACGTCGCAAAACTCCACCCGCCCCTGGATGTGTGGCATCGGTATGGCGTCCTCGGCCTCATCGACCTCCGGCGCGGTATCGAGCACCTCAAAGACCCGCTCGGCCGCCGCCAGGGAGCGCGACGCCCAGTTCAGCAGCATGGACATGAAGCGCAGCGGCTGGTAGAACATGCCCACGTAGGTCAAGAAGGCCACCAGCGTGCCCAGCGTCATGGGCCCGAACAGCACCTCGCGCCCGCCCACGTACCACACCAGCAGCGTCCCCAGCATCATCACCAGCGAAAGGCCCGAGAACAGGATCGACCACACGCGCTCAACGCCGGTCCCGGAGATGGCCAGCTCCTCGCTGCGCGTGCGGAAGTCGTCGATGTGCCGCGGCTCCTGCGCGAAGGCCTTGATGACCCGCAGGCCCGAGAGACTCTCGTTCAGCAACGCATTGAGCTGGCTCCAGCGGTGGAAGAACTTGTGCATGTGGCGCCCGATGAGTCGCCAGACGCTGGTTGACAGCAGGATCACGATGGGCGCGGGGAGGAACACGAAGAGGGCGAGCTTGGCGTTCATCGCCAGGAGCACGCCCGTGATGCCCACGATCAGCAGCAGGTTGGTGACCAGGTCCTGAGAGCCCCAGACCAGGAACTCCTGCAGCCGCCCGGTGTCCTGGTTGACGCGCGAGATCACCGTGCCCATCTGGCGCCTGTCGTAGAAGCCCAGAGAGAGGAACTGCAGGTGCTGATACAGCCCCACACGGATGTCGTGGCTGATGCGGTTGCCCAGCCAGGCCACCAGCCAACTGCGCAGGGCGCTGATGACGGACATCAGCACGTGGGCCACCAGCAGCGCCAGTACCAGCAGCCCCAGCAGGTGAACGCGCTCGTCCACCGGCCGGGGCTCGCCCTTGGGGGCGAGGACATCATCCATCAGCGGCTTCTGCAGGTACGGCGGGACCAGGCCCAGGCCGGTGTGCACGAGTGCCATCAGCGAGAGGCCCACCGCGGGCTTCCAGCGAGGGGCGAGATAGCCGACCAGCCGGCGAAGGGTGCGGGTCCGAGGGAGGCACGCCGGACAGACCTTGGTGCCCTCGGCGAGGGGCATGCCACAGCGAGCGCAGTACCGCTGCTCCTCCTCGGGCACCTCCGCGTCCTCCCCCTCCAGCCACTTGCCCAGCACCTGCGCGGCCGCCCCGAACCGCGCTGACCGGGAGGCGGTGTAGCGCACCAGCTCGATCCGCTCGCCGTTGCGCGAGACCTCCAGGGCGCCGCCGCCCACCAGGGCGCGGGCCTTCGGCTCTCCCAGCTCCTCAAGCGGCAGCTCCAGCCGCGCGGACACCGGCGCGTCGCCGTCGCTGACGACCCAGAGCCTGCTCTGGCCGACGATCAGCCACTCGCGGCCGAACCGCCCTTCGGGCAGCAGGTCAGCCTCGGCGCAGAGCCGAACGTCCTCCTCAGGATGAAAACCCTCCGGCGGAGCACTGCTGGACATGTGACAGCACTCCCCATCGTGCCGGCCGTGGAGTCGCCTCCGGCCTCAGCACCAATACCAACACCAAGACACAGAGGGCGGGCAACGGTTGCCCGCCCCAGAGAAGATGCGCGTCGCACGTCAGTCGGCTGCGAGGATTCTCAGCGCTGGCCTTCGCCCCCGTAGCTCTCGTCCGGGCTGCGTATCCCACCGCAGGGCAAACACCATCGGGGCCTCGCGCTGGCTCACGGCTCGGACACTGATGATTGCAGGCAGATTATAGCACAGGGCCGGTATCGCCGCACGGATGTTAGCCCGTGCCAGGGTTCAGTCCAGGCCCAGCACCACGCTCTCCATTATGTCACAGGACTCCTCGGCGAGGTCCCGGTCGATGACCAGCGGCGGGGCGACGCGGATGACGTTGCCGTAGAAGCCCACCACACCACAGCACAGGCCCTCCCGCGCACAGGCCTCGACGACGCGCCAGGTGATCTCCTTCGAGGGCTTCCTGGTCTCGGAGTCCTCCACGAACTCGATGCCCATCACCAGCCCGCGCCCGCGGACCTCGCCCACGTACTCAGACCTCTCCTCAAGGCCCTTCAGCCGCTGCTTCATGTACGCCCCGATCGTCGCGGAGTTCTCCACCAGATTCTCGCGCTCGAAGATGTCCAGTACCGCGTGCGCGGCGGCACAGGAGACGGGATTCCCGCCGGTGGTCGAGGAGGCCTCGCCGCGCTCAAAGAGCTGCATAATCCGCTGCTCGGTCATCAGGCAGGCGGTCGGGATCCCCGAGCCGATGCCTTTGCCCAGCGGCATGAAGTTGGGCCTGAGGTCCTCGTGCTCGGCGTAGAACATTCTGCCGGTCCGCCCAAAGCTGGACTGCACCTCATCGAGGATGAACAGGACATCGTGCTCCTCGCACCACCTCTGCAGCTCACTCAGCCAGCCCTCCGGGGGGAAGATGAAGCCGGCGCCACCCTGATAGGGCTCGGTGATGACCGCGGCGATGTCCCCCGTGGTCTGCGTCTCCACCACGGTGTCGAGAAAGCGCAGGCACTTGAGGTCGCACGTGTCCGGGGTGAGGCCGAACGGGCAGCGGTAGCAGTACGCGAAGGGCGACTGCACGTGGCCGGTGAGCACCGGGCCGTAGTGGTACTTCGTGCCCTGCTTGCCCGCGGCGGCCATCGCCATGCCCGTGCGGCCGTGGAAGCCCCCGTAGAACGAGATGATCTCGTGCCTGCCGGTGTAGCGCTTGGCCATGCGCATGGCGGCCTCAGTGGCCTCCGAGCCGGTGGTGAGCATGAAGCAGGCATCGAGGTTCTCGGGCGTGATCTCGACCATGCGCTTGGCGAGCGTCACGCGCTCGGGCGTCGGGAAGTCGTAGGGGCACATGAGGCGCGCGACCTGCCTCTGGATGGCCTCCACGTGATGCGGATGGCAGTGGCCGACGTTGGTGACCAGCACGCCCGAGGTCCAGTCGATGTACTCATTGCCGTCCACGTCCCAGACCCGCGCGCCCTCCGCGTGATCCCACACAAAGGGCTGCTGGCGACTCGTCGCGCCGGCCTCGTAGGCGTCCGACATCTCAAGCAGCTCGGCCGACTTCGGGCCGGGAAGATCGTACTTGGGCATGGCGCGCATCTCCTCACCGCGTAGGTCGGGCTTGCAGCCCGACTCGTGCATTGCAGTCCTGGCGCACGAACGGCCGGGCGGCCGCTCGGGGGGACCGCAACCCTCAAACGTCCCGGTAGGCCCTCCCGCCGAGCTTCTCCTCGACCTCGGTGTTGACCGTGAAGCGCGGGGGCTCTCCGACCAAATAGCGGTCCACATCGTCCATGATCTTGTAGCGGATGTCCCAGCCGGCCTCCACCGAGCACCAGCCCAGGTGCGCCGAGAGGGTGGCCGTGGGCAGGTCGAACAGCTCCAGGTCCGGCGGCGGCGGCTCCTCCTCGTAGACGTCGATGCCGGCGCCCGCGATCCAGCCCTGCTTCAGCGCTGTGATCAGCGCCTCAGTGTTGACTATCGCGCCCCGCGCGCTGTTGATGAGAAACGCGGTCTCTTTCATCATCTGAAGCTGCGGCGCGTCGATCATGTAGCGCGTCTCTTCGTTCAGCGGGGTGTGGATGGTCACGAAGTCTGCCTCGCGCAGCACATCCTCCAGCGAGTAGCGCTCATCGAGGCCCAGCGCGGCCAGGCGGCGGTCGCCCATGTAGGGATCGCAGACCATCCGCCGGCCGAAGATGTTCTCGGTCATGCGGAAGACCCTGGAGCCGATGCGCCCGCAGCCGACGATCCCCAGCGTCTGATCGTGCATACGGTGGATGTCGCCCAGCTCCGAGAAGTCCCAGATGCCGTTGGCGCTGGACTCCTCCAGGATGCGCCGGCTCTCGAACAGCCGCCGGGCGCAGGCCATAATCAACGCCAGGGCCTGCTCAGCCACCTCCTGGGCGCAGTAGTCGGGGATGTTCGCCAGCCGGATGCCGCATTCGGTGCAGGCGTCCACATCGACGTTGTCGTAGCCGATTCCGTGACGAATGATGAGCCTGCAGCGCTCCAGTTGGCTGACCACGGACTCGGGCATCGGCGCCATGTTGACGATGACGACATCGCAGTCCCGGATCTTCTCCACCAGCTCGTCCTCGGGCGCCAGCTTGAGCTGGTAGTGCTCGAAATCGACACCCCGCTTGGCCATCTCCCCCACTTCCCAGTCGAGGTCGTCCTCGATGTAGTCGGTCACGACGATCTTGGTGTCACTCATCGAAAGCCTCCTGCGAACACGCTCCGAGCGTCGATTCGGGCGCTCCACGAGACCCTACAGCACAGAACGCTCAGCACTCTCGGCCCCCACCATACGCGCCGGGAGCAAACGCCGGTCGCCGCCGGCGCCACTGCGCGCACTCCATGGCGACGAACGACCGGCTGCCCGTCCTTCGTCGCGGGAGGCGCAGAATCCTGCTCAACAGCCCGACATCGCCTCAGGGCAGGAAGTTGTACATGCGCCGGTGCATGAGGATCCCGGCCGTGCCCCAGCCGGCTCCGGCGACGAACTCACCCAGCACCAGCCCCAGGAAGAACGTGGAGGCCGGCGCGAAGGCGCTCATCCCCCCGTAGTGCAGGATGACGGTCTTGGCAAGCCAGCTCACCAGAATCGAGGGCGCGAAGAGGGCCATCGACCAGCTCCCCGAGACCGCGAAGCCGGCGGGGTGGAAGATCCACCACACGTAGCGGGTGCGCATCCAGGTCAGAAAGACCGTGAAGGCCACGCCCCACACCAGCCCTCCCCAGGCGTACAGATTGGGCTCGCCGGGGCTGGTCAGCCACTGATCCAGCAGCGAGAATGCCTCCCTCCCCTTGCCCGACCACCCGCCTCCGCCGTGGCGGAAGAAGGCGTCCAGCAGCACTCCCCAGCCCAGCAGCAGTGAGAAGCCCGCCGCCCCCATCATCACCGCCGCCAGGGCCCGCTGACTCACCCCGGACTCGCCGGCCAGCTTCATGCCCTCGATCTGGTGTGGCATGGGATGGCTGCGGTGGGCGCGCGTGATGGAGTGGAAGTAGGGGAAGAGCATCAGGTTGCGCTTGCCCAGCGCGGAGGCGCCGAAGGCCTCAGTCAGCATCACCTGCGGGCCGATGAAGTGCAGGTCATGCACCGGGGAGCCCAGCTCCGCGCGGATCCGGGCGATGGCCACCGAGATCAGCAGATACAGCACGATGAAGCCGAAGGCCGGCCAGAAGGTCATCTTCGCCTGCTGGCAGAAGAACACCAGCGCCGCTACGCCGCCGACCACCCCGATCAGAGCCCAGGAGTAGGGCATGGGCTCCCGGGAGTCATCGATGGTGCGTTCTCCGATCACGCCGCGAACCGACTCCGCGATATGCCGCCGCGACGCCCACAGGCAGAACCCCGCCAGCGCCAGATAGGCCCCGAAGCTCTGCTCATTGATCCACGGAGCGCCGGGCAGGTCCCCCCAGCCCAGCGCCGCTGACACGATCTTGAGGGCCTTCCACAACAGGTAGAAGAACCACATGGAAAACGCGAGGTCCACCGGGATGAAGAAGGCCAGCCCCACAGCGAAGGGAAAGACGTTCAACGGCGTCCATCCGATGGCGTTCCAGGGGCGGGAGTGCACCATCGTGCCCAGGTCGTAGCGGGCGCCGCGACTCCCCAGAAGGGCCGGGACGCTCGGGTAGATCTCGTGAAAGCCGTTGAGAGCGTCCACCAAGA
>JBNGDZ010000212.1:0-7968 GCA_049975765.1 Armatimonadota bacterium | reverse complement strand
ATCCTCTGCAGCGTCCGTTAGCCTGTGGCGCAGGCCGTTGTCGGGCTGGAAGCCCCACCTACGCGCTGCAGGCTGTCGGGCCAAAAGCCCGACCTACGCGCAGCAGGCTGTCTGGCCAAGAGCCCGACCTGCGCGACAGATGGCACGCCCGCAGCCCCAGGCTCGTCGCCAATAGCTCGTCGCTCGTAGCCTGTAGCTGCCGCTGTCACCCCTCGCGCAGCAGCAACACGGCACCCAGGAGGCCGAAGATGGCGTCCGGCATCCATCCGGCCACCACCGGCGGCAGCGCGCCTGCGAGCCCGAAGGCGAGTGTCCACGAGCGCACTCCATTGTACAGGAAGACCACCAGGATGGCGACCACCACCCCCACGTAGGTCCCGTGCCGGGCGTAGCGGTGTCCCAGCGGCGCGGCCACCATGGCGAACACCACGCACGCGATGGGGATGGAGTACTTGAAGTGCAGGTAGACCTGGAGCTGCTGGGTGCTTGCTCCCGTCTGCTCCCTGACCGCGATCAGGTCGCGCAGCTCATGCGGAGCCAGCTCCGCCGCCGAGCGGCGCTCGGCGTAGTACTGCTGCAGGGCGCGCGTGAGCTTGATGGTCCGCCGCTCGTCGTGCCGTATCTGCCCGACGACCTCCCCGCGCTCGTCGAGCCGCACCGTCGCGACGTCGTGCAGGGTCCATTGCGTGCCCTGAAGGTCGGCGGAGGCAGCGGTGGTGATCGACCGGATGCGGCCGCGAGCATCGCGCTGCCAGATCACGATCTTCTGCAGCAGATTCTCGGCCGGGAGCATATCGCGCACGAAGAAGATGCGCCCCTGCTCGTCGCGGAAGTACTGATTGTGCGCCTCCCGCACCACCGGTTGGGTCATCATCATCTCCGACAGCGTGCGCTGGGCGGCCGCCATCGTGTCCGGCACGACGTACTGGTTGAGGGCGATCCCGGCGCCGCTGGCAACCAGTCCCACAGCCACCAGGCCGGCGCAGATGCGCTGGAAGGCCACGCCGCCGGCGCGGATGGCGGTGATCTCGCCGTAGTGCGAGAGCGTCGTGATGCACATGGCAACGCCCAGCAGCGTGCCGAAGGGCAGCGACCAGACGATGGCCCGAGGCGTGCGCAGCAGCAGATACTGGATGATCAGCGAGGGCGCCACGCGCCCGCCGACGATGGTGGAGCTGATGTGGTAGGCGACCTCCGCCAGCAGGATGAGCACGAACAGCAGGAGGCCGACCGCGAAGGGCAGTGCGACCTGTCTGAGCAGATAGCGATCGAGAAGTCGCATGGGATGCCTGCGCCGTCAGCCCTCGCCCTCGAGGATCACCACGGCCATGGCCTTGTCGGTCTCGTGTGAGAGCGAGACGTGGATGCGTCTCACGCCCAGCTCTTCGGCGCGGTCCTGGGCGGCGCCGCTGAGCACGATCTCCGGCATACCCGTGGGGTGCTTGCGGACCTCGATCTGCGTGAACTGTACTCCTCCCCTCCAGCCGGTGCCGAGGGCCTTCATGGTGGCCTCCTTGGCCGCGAAGCGCGTGCCGAGGCGCTCCCCAAGGGTGGCGCGCAGCTCGGCCGTCTCCACCTCACGCCGTGTGAAGACGCGCCGCAGGAAGCGGTCGCCGTACAGCTCCACCATGCGGTCGAGCCGATCCGTTGAGACGATGTCGGTGCCGATGCCGAGGATCATACACTGCTCCTGATCGCGCGGCCCGCGTACCTGTGCCCTCTCCCGACGTCGGTAGACTCGCCGCCGCTGCTACTCGTGAATGACGACGCGAGTGCCGATCGGGATGGTGTCATACATCTCGATGGCGTGCGCGTTGGTCAGGCGGACGCAGCCGCCGGAGATGCGCCGGCCGATGGAAGAGGGCTGATTGGTGCCGTGAATGCCGATCGCCCACCCGGTCGCCCGCCCGCGCGCCGTCGTGCCCAGCCACCTGGCGCCCAGCGGGTTGCGCGGGCTGCCACCGGGGATGTACTCGCCCCAGTATGCTCGCCACGGCGGCCACTGGGCTCTGTTCTGGATGTGGAAGTCGCCGACGGGCGTGTTGTTGCCCGCGCCCACGCAGCACGACCACAGAACGAGCCGCTCGCCGGCGTAGCGCACCTCCAGCGTCCTGCTGGACCGGTCGATCTCAATCTGGAACAGGTCCTCCGGCGAGGCCACGCGCATGCTCCGTTCCCCGCATGACAGCAGCCACGTCCGCTCCGCCTCGTTCCAGCGCGCGGAGACCGGCAGCACGTCATTGAGGCCCCGCACGGGGACGTAGAGGCACTCGTCGATGATCCGCGAGATGTGAGGCATGTCGCGCGGCTGGAAGTTACGGCGGGCAGTGCGGCTGAAGGGGATGAACTCAATGATCCCCCAGTGGCAGATCAGCCGCGCGGGGGCGCCTGCCGAGGCCTGATGCAACTCACCGCCCACCAGATCGGCCACGCCCGCCACGGTGACATAGGAGACGCCGTCAACCCGCTGTCCGCCCGCCATGGCGCCCACGCGAGACTTCACCCGCGCCAGCGCCGCCCCGAGCTCCCCGTCGCCGGCAGGCTCATCGGCCCGGTGCCACTCAGGGGCCGCCTCGAAGTCGCCGGCCTGCACCCGCTCAGCCAGGGGGGCGGAGATCACGCAGGCCATCGGCCGCGATGACACTGCTCCGCGCCCGTTGCTCAGGCCCTCGTAGAGGGCGATATCCAGCGCCGACAGCACGAAGAACAGGCCTCCGAAGGCGAGTATCACCTGCAGGGCCTCCCGGAAGCGATCCCGTCCACCGCCGGGCGCTGGTGCCATCATGGCTGCCGCATGTACTCCCTCTGCTGCCGCGAAGCGCGCTACGGGCCTCGGCGCAAGTATACACCGCGCCCCAGCGCGTGGCAAGCCTGGTGGGCCGGGAGGGGCCACTGGGGGCGAGAGCCCGGCGGTACGGCCCCGCTGCTGGTGGCCGTGCCGTCTGGAGGCGGATCACCGTCCGGCCCATAGCCGTCGCCGTTGGCGTCTGAGGGGCCGCACGACTGCGGGCCAACGCCAGGCCGGACAGTGGTCCGGCCTCTCCACGCGAGCTCGGGCTCGCGTGACGGCGACTGCCGGCGTGCGGAGCAGCCCGTCCTATCAGGACAGGATTCGCGCCTGGCGCAACGAAATGCCCGCCCACCATGGCCGCGACAAAGCCCTCGCGCCGTCAGAGCCCCGTCCCCGCGCCGGCCGCGGGCGTGCGTGCCCGGGGGTTCGTGGTGGCCGCCGTGCTCGTGATCGCCAATGTGCACTGGGTGGTGCAGGCCGACGGCGTACGTCACGACGGGGTCATCACCAAGCTCTCGCTTACCTACAACGCCCTCTTTACGCTGATGCTGCTGGCGGCCGCGAACGCCGCCCTCCGGCGCATCTCCCGCCGCGCCGCCCTCAACGCCGCGGAGATGATCGTGATCTACACCGCGGTGTTTCTGGCCTCGTCCATAGCGGGGCTGGACATGCTTCAGCCGCTGATGTCCACCATCACCCACCCGTTCTGGTTCGCAACGCCCGAGAACGGCTGGGAGGAGTTCTTCCCGCTGCTGCCCGAGGCCCTCACGGTCCGCGATCCGACGGCGCTGCGCGACATCTACGAGGGGGGCACGACTCTGCTGCAGCCGGGGCATCTGCGGCCGTGGCTGACGCCGGCGCTGCTGTGGTCGGGCTTCGTCTGCGTGCTGTTCGTGGTCATGACCTCGCTCAATGTGCTGCTGCGGCGGAGGTGGATGGATCGCGAGAAGCTGTCCTTCCCGCTGGTGGAGATTCCGCTGGAGATGAGCACCAACTTCACGGGGCTGTTCGCCAACCGCCTGCTGTGGATCGGCTTCGGCATCGCGCTGGTCATCGACCTGCTGGGCGGGCTGAGCCACTACTACCCGTCGGTGCCCCACGTCGACATCCGGGCCTACCGCGGTGTGAGGATCTTCGACACCAGGCCGTGGAGCGCCATCGGCAGCGTAGAGCTGGGGACGCCGCCGTTCGTGATCGGCCTGGGGTACTTCCTGCCGCTGCCGGTGCTCTTCTCATGCTGGTTCTTCTACCTCTTCGCCCGCTCCCAGGACGTCCTCACGGCGGTGGTGGGCCTGGAGGGCGACCGTCGCATGCCCTACCTGGCGGAGCAGACCTTCGGGGCCTACGTGGCCATCGCCGCCCTGGTGGTGATCAACGCCCGGCGTTACTGGCGCCAGGTCCTGGCGTCTGCGCTCGGCGAAAGCTCTGAGGTGGATGACTCGGACGAGCCGATGTCCTATCGCGCGGCGCTGGTCGGCGCGGTGGGGGGCTTCGCGCTGCTGGTGGCCTTTGGCAACGTCTTCGGGATGACGGTGTGGTACGCCATCGGCTTCTTCACCGTCTACTTCGTGACGTCGCTGGTGGTCACGCGCATCCGCGCTGAACTGGGGCCGCCGGCCCACGACCTGCCCTACGCCTCGCCCGGCGAGATCATCATCGGCCTCGGGGGGACCACGTCCGTCAGCAAGCACGACAGGGCGCTGTCGGCGATGTTCCTGTGGTTCACCCGCGGTTACCGGACACACCCCATGCCGGTGCAGCTCGAGGGCTTCAAGATGGCCGAGCGCATCGGCGCCGACCAGCGCTCGATCCTCACCAGCACCTGGATGGCCTACCTGCTGGGCATCGTCACGACCTTCTGGGGGATGCTCTACTCCTACTACCGCTGGGGCGAGGCCACGGCCATGATCCGCGGCGAGAGCGTGCCCTTCGGCAACCAGGCCTACCGGAAGCTGCAGAGCTGGCTAACGGTCCCGACGGCGGCGGACTACCGCGGCATGGCCTTCATAGTCGGCGGCGTGGCCTTCACTGCGTTGCTCAACTGGGGGAAGCTGACCTACCCGTGGTGGCCGCTGTATCCGGTGGGCTTCGCGCTGCAGGGCGGGTGGATGATGCGGCACATCTGGTTCGGGCTGCTGGTGGTGTGGCTCGCCAAGACCGCGATGCTGCGCTACGGCGGCGGCGACATCTACCGCCGTGCCGCGCCCTTCTTCATGGGCCTGGCGCTGGGCGAGTTCACCATGGCCTCCATCTGGAGCCTGTACGGCATCGCCTTCCAGCGCTCGGTGTGGAGCTTCTGGAGTTGACGCGGTGAGCGCTGACCGGCGGCCAGCGCATCAGGTAGGTGCCGAGTCCACCTCGCCCTGCGCCTCCTCGATCCAGTTCGCGTCGAGGTTGAGGTGCCGGATCCGGTCGCGCCGCCACGTATACACGAGGTGCACGCTGCCGTCCGAGCCCTCCATCAGCGTCGGGTAGGAGTACTCGCCCGGCTGCGTCTCAATGTCGCGCCGCGCCGACCACGTTCGGGCCTCGTCGTGCGAGATCGCCAGCGTCAGCGGCGTCCGCCCCTTCGGCGTGTCATTGAAGCAGGCGACGACCTGGCCCGAGGCCAGCCGGATCATGTCCGCGCCCGAGCCGGGGTTGTGCAGGGCCGAGGGCACGCAGCGCGTCCAGGTCTCTCCGCCGTCGGCGGAGTCGGACTCGCGGGCGTGCGGGACCTCGTGACCGGTGCGCAGGATCGCGTGCAGGGAGCCGTCGTCGCGCTCGATGATGGCCGGCTGGATGACGCCCGTGTCCTCGGCGACCATCCGCCCGCCCTCCCGCCAGGTGGCCCCACCGTCATCGGTGATATACGCCAGGCCCTCAGCCCTGCGCTCGTCGTAGGCGGGCAGCAGGATGCGGCCGCTGGAGAGCCGCACGGGGCGGTTGCGGACCATCATGCCGGGGCGCTCGTCGAACAGCTCGGACTCCGTCCAGGTGCGCCCGCCGTCTGAGGAGCGCGCCAGGTAGAGCATGGCGTCGTTCCAGCCCTCGCCCTCGATGATGTCGTAGAAGTGCCACAGCTCGCCCTCGTGGCAGTAGACCACCGTGTTGCCGCCGGACTGGCCCGGAGGGTCAATGAGCACCCGCGGCTCTCCCCAGCCGGAACCGTCGTGACGATTGCACATGATGGCGACATCGGTGTGCTTCTCGTGCGTTCCGGCGTACCACGTGGCGAAGAGCTCAGCGGGGCGTCCACCCTCTGCCGGAAGCTGTGCGATCGAGGCGCAGTGGCAGGAGGGCCGCTGCTCGGTGCCGACGAACAGGAAGCTGTCCTCGCGCATGGCCATCGTCCCTTCTGTCGCGCGTGGGGCTGTGATATACTTCGGGCTCGACCGCACGTTCCACGCGCGCCGCTACGGCGCCTGCAGGAAGGATGGAGCAATGCACAGAGCCGAGAGTCTCGTGTCATCGCTGTCGATCCCCATCACGCGCCGCCACGCCCTGCTGGCAGGCGGGATCGCCGGGGCCGCACTGGCCACCGCCCTGGCCGCGCACGTCCGCATTCCGCTGCCGTTCTCGCCCGTCCCGGTGACGCTGCAGACCATGGTGGTGCTGCTGTCGGGAGCCATGCTCGGAGCCGCGGGCGGGACGCTGAGCCAGGTGCTGTATCTCGCCCTCGGCATCGCGGGCGTGGCGACCTTCGCCGGGGGCGCCCTGACGGGCGTGACCGGGGGTTATCTGCTCGGCTTCGCCGCCGCCGCCGGCATCGTCGGTGCGGTGGCGCGGCGCACCGAGAGCATGGTGGCCGTGGGCGCGGCGATGGTCGCCGGCGAGGTGGCGATCCTGGGCCTGGGCGCGGCGTGGCTGGCACACGTGGGCGGGCTTAGCGCCGGTCAGGCCGTGGCGGTGGGGCTGCTGCCCTTCGTGCCCGGCGACGCCATCAAGCTGGCCGCCGCCCTGGGCCTGTGGAAGCTCGGGCGTGTGGCCTGGAGGGGGATGATCGGGGCTGGCGGCGCCGATGACTGACCTGGAGCGCGCCGCGTCAGCCATCGCTCGTGCGGTGGAGCGGGACCTGCCCGCCGTGGCCCTCACAGGCGCCGGCATCTCACGGGAGAGCGGCATCCCGACCTTCCGCGGCAGCGGCGGCATCTGGCAGGAGCACGACCCTGAGGAGGTCGCCACGCTGGAGGGCTTCCTGCGCGACCCCGAGCGGGCCTGGTGCTTTCACGAGCAGCTTCGCGACCTGTGCCTGAGCTCGGCCCCGAACCCGGCGCACATGGCGCTGGCGTGGATGCAGGAGAGCCTGGATGGCGGCTCCGTGCCGATCATCACTCAGAACATCGACGGGCTGCACCAGGCCGCAGGCAGCCGCGCGGTGATTGAGCTGCACGGCAGCGCCCATCGCGCGCGCTGCACCCGCTGCGACTTCACCACCGATGACCTGCCCCGGCACCTCGAGGAGCTTCCCCCCGTCTGTGACTGCGGAGCCGTCCTGCGCCCCGACGTGGTGTGGTTCGGCGAGCAGCTCCCCCGGGAGGCCATGGAGCGCGCCCAGCGCCTCTCGCGGCAGGCCGGCGTGATGCTGGTCATCGGGACATCCGCCACGGTGCAGCCCGCGGCGTCGCTGCCGGTCTTGGCCCAGCGCGAAGGCGCTACTCTCGTTGAGGTCAATCCCGAGCCGACCGCGCTCACCGGAGTTGTGGACCTAGAGCTTCGGGGGCCGGCGGGCGAGATCATGCCCGAGCTGGCGGACGCGCTCGACTTGGCGTTGGGCTGAGCGCGCGGCATCCGAGGGATGAGATCGATGGCAGCGGGGCCCGATGGCAACGGACCACCACAGCGTGCACCCTGGACGGCCATCACGCTGGCAGCGATCTTCATACTCGGCGCAGCGGCCCTCTACGCGGCGGGGATGTTGCACGCCGGGCCGGTGCTGTGGCCTGACGCGTGCGGGTACCTCTCCGGCGCGAAGATGGTCGCCGAGCGGGGGGAATACGGGCTTCCCCTGGTGCAGCTCAATCGGTCCGTCCTTCCGGATCCACCGGATCTCGACCGCGTGCCTTGGTGGCCCCCGGGGTACTCGGCCGCTATCGCCCTGGCATCGGGAATGCGCGGCGGCGACCCGACAACCATGGTGGCGGCCGCTCACATGCTGGGCCTCGCCTGCGAGCTGGCGGCAGCGGCAGGCTTTGGCC
>JBNGDZ010000211.1:0-7983 GCA_049975765.1 Armatimonadota bacterium | reverse complement strand
CCATCCCTATCTCCTATATGACTACGACGACCTGCAGCGTCTGCGGCAGCGCGCTGCAACAGACGAGGAGGCCCGGCGGGTGATCGAGTCGATCACCTCCAGGGCCGATGGTATCATCGACCAGCCCCCCGAGATCCCGCAGGAGCGCACCGATGACCACCGGAACATGATGGGCCCCATCAGGGCGGTGGGCGAGGCGTACGCGCTGTCCGGCGATGGCCGCTATGCCGCCTGGGTGCGCGAGGCGATGCTGGCGTACGCCGATCTCTACTCGGCCATGGAGCCCTCCGGGAGCCGCCGCACGCGCATCATGGGCACAGACTCGGGGCTGTATGAGGCCACCTGGTACGTCCCGGTCATCTGCGCCTACGATATGACCTGTGACAGCGAGGTCTACTCCCGCGAGGATCACGCCCGCATCGAGCGGGGTCTGCTGCGGCCGGCCGCGAGCACCTTCATGGTGGCCGATTACGATGATCCCGAGGACTTCCGGGCCCGCGATCTGCACTACAAGTGCTACAACTTTCAGGCCTGGTTCATCTCTGCGGTGGGCCTCACCGGCCTGCTGCTGCGGGACGCGGACCTGGTGGAGTATGCGATCGATGGCCCATACGGCTTCAAGCATCTGCTCAAGCACGACATCCATGATGACGGCATCTTCTGGGAGCGCTCGCTGGGATACCACAGCTTCGTGCTTAGCGCCCTGCATCCGCTGCTGGAGGCGGCGTGGCACTGCAACCTCGATCTCTACCGCCTGGAGGTCGCGGACGACCACAACGAGGACCGCGAGCCGCTGGCCAACTACACCGTCGGCGATGGCGATAACGGGCCCAAGAGCATCAAGCTGATGTTCGACGGCCCGCTTTACGCCCTCTACGGCGACCGCACCTACGCCAACATCGGCGACTCCGGCCGCGGGCCGCACCGCTTCTACGACTACTACTATCCGGCCTGGCGCACCTATCGCGATCCCGCCTACGCCTGGCTCTACTGGCAGGAGCACGCGCAGAGGGAGGCACTTTACGGTGGAGCCGCGGATCTCTCGGCGACGATCCGGGCCGCCCGCGACGACGAGCATCTCTACCTCTGTGCGCGTATCACCGATGATGTCGTGCGTAACTCGCACGTCGATCCCGCGCAGGTCTGGGCCGGGGACGCCCTGTGGGTGGGGCTGAAGTGGCGCGGTGACGTCGCCGGCGCCTACGACATCATCTACGGGCTGAGCCCGGGCGACTTCGATGAGGTACTACCGGTGCCCGCGGTCTTCAACCGCTTCGGCGAGGTGGCCCACGAGACGAGCGCCGGCAGCTACGCCGCCGCGCGCACCGAGGACGGCTACCTCCTGGAGTTCGCCATCCCCTGGAGCGAGCTCCGGCCACGGGAGGGTGAGCAGGGGGCGGCGCTGCAACCGGCCGAGGGCGCTGAGATCACCGCCGACTTCGTGCTGTATGACTGCGATGCGCCAGATGGCGAGACCACCAAGGAGAAGATGCTTGCCTGGGCGTGCACCACCGACCGTTACGACTCCGGCCAGGGCGGGCGGCTGGTGCTGGCCGACGCCGCGCCGGAGGGCGAGCGCGCTATCAACGCCCCGCGGGCGGAGGGGCTGGCGCCGGACGGCGATCCGAGCGACTGGGACGACGTACGAGCCGTCGCGGCCACCATCGGCCCCGGCTCAGCCGTGATGACGGACTCGGACGCCGCCGGGCTGGATGAGCTGCTCTACGGCGTGCCTCCACGCGACGCCGCGCGGCTCACCTATGCGGGGGAGGAGTTCTGCAACAACGGTCTGCTGGAGGCCGGCTGCAGCCTCTACCCGTCCACCGGCTTCGCGATCCTTCGCGAGCGTCTGGGCGAGAGCGGCTTCCCGCCCGAGGATGCCACATGCTGCACGCTCAACTACGGCCCCCACGGCGGCGGCCACGGGCATCCCGACCAGCTCAGCATCGTCCTCTACGCCGACGGAAAGCAGTGGATCCCGGACTTCGGCTCCTGCCCGTACGGCTCCGACGAGAAGCGGCAGTGGACCTCACAGACCATCAGCCACAATACGGTCGTTGTCGATGAGATCAGCCAGTATCCCACCGGAGACAGTGCCCCGAGCTGGCCCTGCGACAGCGCACAGCGCCAGGCCCGGGGCTTACTGGATGCTTTCTCCTGCGATGGCGTCCTGAAGGCGGCGGCCGCCCGCAACACCGCGGTCTACGATGATGCCGAGCTGCGTCGCACCGTCGCCATGGTGGGCGACGCGGTCGTGGACCTCTTCGACGTGCGTGGTGAGGCCGAGCACCAGTACGACTACCCGCTGCACATCGACGGGCAGCTTGTGGAGAGCTCCACGCACCTGTCGCTCGTCGAGGGCACGCTCGGCGAGACGTGCGGCTACCAGCACATCACCTCCATCAGCCGCGGCAGCACCGAAGGGGTGGCAACGACCCTCTGGCGCGACGGCGACCGCCTCCTGCGCGTGACGGCGCTGGCCGCCGGGCCCACGGAGGTGATCGTCGGGGAGGGCATCACCAACGCGCTGGACCGCACCATGCCGGTGCTGATCCTGCGGCGGAACGCCACCCGTACGGTCTTCGCCACCGTCATGCAGCCCTCGGTCAGCGATGCACCGCCCGAGGTCGAGCAGGTGGACGCACCTAACGGGGCGATCGCGGTGAGGCTGAGGGTCCCCGACGGCGACGCCCTCGTGGTGTATAATGCGACCGGCATGCCGGTCAGCGTGGACGGGCTGACGGTCAGGGGGCGGCTGGCACTGAGGCTGACGCGACCGGACGGGACCGCGGACGTGCGCGAGCTGTGAGTCCGCACGACACCTCGGGCCAACAGGGAGGACCACCATGACCAGGCGGACTGCCTCGGCAGGCACGGTCGTCCTCGCGCTTCTCACCGTCGCCACGGTCTGGGCCGTGGAGGACATCACCTTCCTGCAGATCGCCGATCCCCACGTCCCGCATGCGCTCAGCGAAACGCAGGAGGTGCTGGCGACTCTGCCCGTCGGCGAACCGGTCCGGCTCGAGCCGTGGGGCATCACCGCCGATCCGCCGGCCTTCGGGATCGTGGTCGGGGACCTGAACGAGTTCAGCGGCGGCGCCGGCTGGTGGGAGCAGTACATGGGCCTGTGGGACTCCATCGACCTGCCGCTCTACCACCAGCTCGGCAACCATGATAACACCTGGGAGTGCGGCCGACCGCGGCTGAGGGCGCTGCACGGATCGGCGTTCTACAGCTTCGAGCGCGCCGGCATCACCTTCATCGGCATTGACACGGCGACGCCCCAAGACCCGCGGCCGTCGATCGCCACCGAGGGCCTGGCATTCCTCGATGAAGTTCTGTCAGCGACCCCCGCGGGGAAGCCCATCATCGTCTTCTGCCACCACCCCCTGGAGGGTCGGGAGTTCGCCGGCGCCTACGATCTCGCCCGGCTGCTCGACCGCCTCCGTGCCCGCAATACCATCCTGCTGCTGGTGGGCCATGGGCACTCCGCCCGCGCCTGGAAGATAGAGGGCATCGACACCGTCATGGGCGGCAGCACGTGGGGTGAGCGACGGGGCTACGGCATCGTCTCCATCCGCGACGGCATCCTGCGCGTCTGTCACCGGCACCTGGCCCCTGAGCCGGAGACCGTTGCACTCCTGGAGAAGCCCATCGTGGAGGCACCACCACCGCTGGTGATCACCTCGGTGGAGCCGGTCGATGGCGCGGTGCTTGAGGCCGATGACCCCGTGCGCTGGCATCTGACCGTGCGCTCGAACGAGCCGGTCACCGCCGGCACGTGGCTGCTGGACGGAGAGGCCGGCGGGGAGATGAGCTCGGAGACCGGCGCGTGGACGGCGGACCTGACGGGAGAAGACCTGGAGCCGGGCGCCCACGTGCTGCGCCTGGAGGTCACGGATGCCGGCGGAGGGTCCACCAGTCGCACCGTCTCGTTCTGGCTGGACTCGGGCGATCCGGCCATCGCCTGGACCCACCACCTTCCCGGCTCCTGCCAGTCCACGCCGGCGGTGGTGGACGGCGCGCTCGTGGTGGGCTCGAACGACGGATCGGTCTCGGCCATCGACGCGGCGACCGGGCAGTTGCGCTGGCGGAGGCAGATGACGGGCGAGGTCCGCGCCTCCCCGGCTATCGGACCGCGCGGCGACCGCATCTACGTCGCCTCGGCCGGCGGGACGGTGCTGTGTCTGGACCCGGACGGCCGGGAGCGCTGGTCGCACGCGGCGGGTGAGCCCATCTACGCCTCACCACTTGTCATCGGCGACCGGATCGTCTGCCCCACCAACGGCGGCTCGGTGCTGGCGCTTCACGGCGGCACCGGCGAGCCGGCCTGGCGCTGCGAGGCACCGGAGTACGCCATCGAGTCCGCCGTGGCGGTGGGCGGCGCCCGCGTCTACGCCGGCTGCTGGGACTGCTTCGTGTACTGCATCGACCTGGCCACCGGGGAGCTGCACTGGCGCGAGCGCAGCGCCGGCAGCGACCGCGAGGGCTTCGTCGCGCGCTACTACAGCCCGGCCGACTGCGCCCCGGCTCTGGCCCGCCGCACGCTCTTCGTCGCCGACCGCGCGTACCGGCTCACGCTCCTGGACGCCGTCTCCGGCCAGCGCCTGAGCGAGGAGGACCGGTGCGTGGCCGTGGCGCCCGCAGCCGACGGCCGGCATGTCTACGTCAGGCACACCGATGGCCGCCTCAGCAAGCGGGCTGAGGACGGGAGCGTGGTGTGGAGCGCCGAGGTGCCCACCGGCGCGGTGGCCGCGCCGCCGACGGAGGCCGATGGGCGCGTCTGGGTGGCGTCCAACACCGGTATCCTCAGCGGCCTCGATGCGGCAACGGGGAACGTCCTCGCGCAGTATCGCGCCACCAGGGACATCTACGTCTTCGCCTCCCCGGCCTGCGACGGCGAGCGCGTGTTCGTCGCCGACGCCGCCGGCCGCATCATCGCACTTCAGCCGCGCTGATGCCGCGACGCATCGCCGAACGACGCAGTGCAATGGAGGGATGACCGATGCTCGTCGCCATCATGCTCGCAGCGATACTGACCGCCGCTCACTGTGCCGCCCAGCAGCCGGAGCTCAGGTCCACGGAGCTTGCGGGTCCGCCGCCGGTCATCGACGGGCGGCTCGGTGAGGACGCCTGGCAGGACGCCGGCGTCGCCGAGGGCTTCACGCTGCTGGGCGACCCCCAGAGCGCCCCGGCGCAGGCCACGCGCGTGCGCATCATGCACGATGAGCGCACGCTCTACATCGCGTGGGAGTGTGCTGAGGACAGCATGGATGAGATCGCGGCCACGATGACCGCGCATGACGCGCCGGTGTGGTCTGAGGACTGCGTGGAGCTGTTCCTGAGCCCGTCGCACGACGGCAGCGGGTACTACCATCTACTCGTTAACGCCCTGGGCGCGCTGCGCGATGAGCGGGGTAAGGACGAGACGTGGGACTCCGGTGCCCACGCCGCGGCGACCCGTGAGGATGGTCGCTGGCTCGTGGAGATGGCGCTGCCTCTGGCCTCGATGCAGCTCCCGCCGGGCGTGGACGAGCACTGGCGCGTGAACTTCACCCGCCACCGCACGCCCGGGGAGGAGCTGAGCACCTGGGCGCCGATCCCCGGAGAGAACTTCCACCAGCCGGAGCACTTCGGCCACCTGCGGGGCCTCGACGCCGACTACGCGCCGCTGCTGCGGGGCCAGGCCCTGCAGCGGCTCGCGCAGCTCCAGGCCGAACTGACGTCGCTGAGGCGGGAGGCTCTCGCGCACGAGGAGATCGCCCTCGGTCGGGTGGCGCTTGGACGCGCCCGACGGCTCACCGACGAGAGCGGCGAGCTTACCACGATGCTGCGGGCGGGGCCGGGCACCGAGGAGACGCGGGCGCTGGTCACACAGCTTGACCGGCTCAGCGAGGAGGCGGGACGCCTGGCGCGGCTGGTGGCGCGGCTGCCGCTCGCCGCCGCAGCGGGCGCTCGCGGCTACGTCATCTCGCAGGTCAGCACCATGCGCAAGGTCCCGCCGGACGCCACCTTCGCCGGGCGCCCGGCCGAGTCGGTGGAGATCGCCCTCGCCGCCAACGAGCGCGAGGCCGCTCAGGTGGTCATCGTCCCCGCCGGCCGGGCCCTGCACGACGTGGCCGTCAACGTGTCGGATCTCACCGGCCCGGCGGACGCCACCATCCCATCCGGGGAGATCGAGGTGGCGCGCGTGGAGTACGTGAACGTGACGCAGTCCACGTCGAAGGCACCGCTGGGGCCGGGCAGGTTGCCCGATCCGCTGGTCGGCGCGGAGCCCTTCGACGTGCCGGAGGGGGAGGTGCGGTCCGTGTGGCTGACGGTGCACGCCGCCGCCGATCAGCCGGCCGGGACCTACCGCGGCACCATCACCATCGCCCCCTCGGACGCGGAGCAGTTGCACGTGCCGATGGCCGTGCGCGTCTGGGACTTCGCCCTCCCCCGCACGCCGTGGCTGCGCACCTGCTACGGGCTGGGCTTCAACGTGTCGAGCTTCTACCCGAACGTGAACCCCGGGCCCGGACGGCCGCCGCAGTGGAACACCGGGGCGTGGACCGGCGCTGACGTTGAGGGCCGGCCGAACTACTTCGGCGACATGGAGTTCACCACTGCCTTCGACGAGGAGCACAGGCACGGCGGCCGCAACTCGGTCCGGGTGACGATCACGCATGTCGAGAGGGGCACTCACGAGGCGCCGCGCTTCTGCTACTACACCGACCCCATGGAGCTGGAGCCGGGCGCTGAGTACGTGTTCGAGGTCTGGTACCGAACCGCGCCCGGAGAGGACACCCATGCCGCGTGGTGGATGCCCGATGGCGGCGGCGGCGACCTGCCGCCGACCGACGGCGAGTGGCGCCAGGGTAGCGCGCGTTTCACCATGGGGGAGGCGGAGAGCACGCGGCTGTATCTGCGCGCCTCCCAGGTCGGCAGCGTCTGGTTCGACGACGCCCGCCTCAGCCCCGCCGACGAGCCGGGGCGCAACCTGCTCCCCAACCCCGGCTTCGAGATGGCCGACTTCACCTCGGAGGCGATCATGCGCGCCTACCGCGACAACTGCCTCCTGCATCGCTGCAGTCCTGAGACCATCGCATCACCGAGCATCAGCACCGCGGAGGACGGCGCCATCAGCATCGACTGGTCGGAGTTCGACGCCGAGATCGAGCGCGCCATCGAGCTGGGCCTGACGGCCTTCAACATCCGATGGTGCCGCCTGCCGTCGGGCTGGGGAACGGTGGAAGGGTGGGACGCGGAGCCCAGCGCCGAGCAGCGGGGGCAGATCCAGCGCGCCACCGCGCTGCTGCAGCGCACCGAGACGCACCTGGCGGAGCGCGACTGGCACAAACTGGGCTACATCTACACCATCGACGAGCCTGGGGCACAGGCCTTCGACGCCGTCAAGCAGGCCTTCGGCCTGGTGGACGAGGTGGCGCCGAAGCTGAAGACGCTGCTAACCTACGGCTACGGCGCCAGCCGGCCGATCGAGCCCGGCAATCCCCGCTACGCCGAGCTTGCCGGCTTCGTTGACATCCACGTGCCGCACAGCGACTGCTTCGAGCCGGTCTACCTGAAGCAGCGGCGCGAGGCCGGCGACGAGATCTGGGCCTACGTGTGCATCTCGGCGCAGCGGCCGTGGCTGAACAACTGGGCCATCGACTACCCCGGGACCGATCACCGCATTCTCTTCTGGCAGCTCTTCCAGCGGGAGATCACCGGCTTCCTCTACTGGCGCATCACCTACTGGCAGGAGGACCCGTGGCAGAACCCCATGACATACCCCGGCGGTAATGGCGACGGCTCGCTCATCTACCCGGGAGAGGACGGGCCAGTGAACAGCATCCGCTGGGAGCTCAACCGCGACGGGGTCGAGGACTACGACATGCTGGCCATGCTCGAGGCCGCTGCACTGGAGCTCGAGGCCGCGGGCGAGCGTGCCGCGGCGCAGAGGGCCCGCGGGGCGCTGAGCTTCCCGGCGGTCACCTCCGACTG
>JBNGDZ010000210.1:0-7991 GCA_049975765.1 Armatimonadota bacterium | reverse complement strand
CCCCAGTTGAAGTGGATGACGTCCCAGCGCTCGTCGCCCAGCCAGTCCTCGATGCGCTCCAGGCCGCGAGCCGTAGGGCCGCCGTTCTCGGGGATGCGATGCACGTTCGCGGTCCCCTCAAGGATGCTGCGGACCGGCAGCGTGTAGCCCACGGAGATGGAGTCCCCGATCAGCAGCACGCGCGGCAGCTCGGGGTCGTCCTCGATCGGTTGGAAGGGCGGGGGGGCGTCGCCGCTCCCCTGGGCCTGGATCAGCAGCGGCAGGATCATCTCTCGTACTCCCTTCTGGGGTTGGTGTAGTGCTACGCGCCCACTGGCAGCCGACCGTGCTCGCGGACGGTGCGGGTGATGGTCATGCAGCCCGGGATCCAGCGGTCCGGCGGCATGTCCTCGGTAATGCCGATCAGAAAGCCGTTGCCCGGCGCCGCCTGCCTGAGCAGATCGATGGTGACCTGCTCCATCTCCTCATCGCTGCGCAGGAAGACCGATGAGGGGTAGTTGATCCACAAGACCTTGTCTGGCCAGGCAGCGCGGGCGTCGGCCACGCTCATGTCGGTGTCGGGTGCGGGCGAGAAGGCCTCGATGTAATCCAGCGATGTCTCTGCGATGGCGTCGGCGATCAGGCGGGTGTTGGCGTCGAAGTGCACGCCCACCAGCTTCCCCGCGGCGTGCATCACCTCCGCGAACTCCTCGTAGTGGGGCACGTAGTACTCCCGGAAGCGCTGCTCGCCGACGATCTCGGGGCTGACGTTGCCGCCGTAGTTGAAGTACTGACATGGGCTCTGGGCGCATATGGGGTAGAGCCGGCGCCGATTCTCGACAAGGGCCTCGTAGAGCGTGAGGACCTCGTCGCGGCGCTCGGCCCACTCGACGGCGAAGACCTCCACGCCCATGAGCCTGTGGATGATGTGCTGCAGCGGCGAGTAGCCAATGCCGCCGCGCATGACGGCGTCGCCGCCCATCATATCGCTCATGCGTTGCCAGGCCCCGTAGTTGGGGACGTACTGCTGCGCGTCGATCATGGCTATGAGCGGCTGGTAGTCGTCTGGGCATTTGAAAGGCTTTTCGAGGTGCCAGCTTGTGAAGTCGGCCGGCTCGCGCACCTCGGTGAGGTCGCCCTCGGGCGTGTGGATGATGGTGCGGGTGCGCGAGCGCCCGTCCTCGACGTAGGTGTGGGTCTCGCTCGTGATGCCCGGGCTGCGGGTAGCGTACACGGAGGGCCGGCGCTGGTGGATGCACAGGCCCTCGTTGCGCATGATGCGCTCCGCCTCGCACTGGGGGATCATGCACTCGTAGACAGTGAACGGAACATGATCGACATCCTCGAAGCGGAGCGCCCGCTCGACGCGCTCGCCGGGGCTGAGCTGTCCGGCCATGACCTGCCCTCCAGCACATCTCGTCACCGACACGAGGGCGAGGGTTCGCCGCGCCCCAGCCGCCGGCCTTCAACGGCGCGGACGGCGCGGTCGAGGCTCTCACCGTACGAGCCCCTGGCGCTGTCGTGTCGGAGGGCCCGCGCCCGGCGTCTCCAACGGAAGGAAAGCCGGCCGTCGCGGCGAAACCTGCCGCCGCCGTAGCAGCTATCGCTGGCCGTGCGGGAGCACGGCATGAGGTGAACTCTCACGATGAGTCAGCTTGCGATTGACGGCGGAACGCCGGTGCGGACCGAGCCCTGGCCCGGCCGTGTGCAGATCGACGACCGGGAGATCCAGGCGGTCATGGACCTGATGACAGCGGCCAAGGCTGGCGGAGCCTTCGACCGATACGCCGGTGAGCTCGTGGACCAGTACGAGCAGGAGTTCGCCGAGGCCATCGGCACACGATGGGCCACGGGAATGAGCGCGGGGACGGCGGCGATCCACTCCGCCCTGGGCGGCCTACGGCTGGAGCCGGGCACGGAGGTCATCTCCGCGCCGATCACCGACCAGGGCGCGGTCATGCCCGTGGTGGCGCTGGGACTGATCCCTGTCTTCGCCGACGCCTCCCCGGAGTGCATGAACATGAGCCCTGGCGGTATCCGGGACAAGCTCACCGAGCGCACCGGCGCGATTGTCTGCGGGCATATCGCCGGGATCCCGTGCGAGATGGACGAGATCATGACCATCGCCCGGGAGCACGATCTGCATGTGATCGAGGACTGCGCACAGGCGCACGCGGCGACCTATCACGGGCAGATGGTTGGGAGCTTCGGCGACGCAGGTGCCTTTAGCCTCATGTCCGGCAAGCACACCACCTCCGGCGGCCAGGGCGGGATGGTGGTCACCGATGACGAGGAGCTGTACTGGAACGCCAAGCGTTTCGCCGACCGCGGCAAGCCCTTCAACAGCGATGTGGGCAGCAACATCTTCCTGGGCATGAACTACCGCATGACGGAGCTCGACGCCTGCATAGGGATGGAGCAGCTCAAGAAGATGGTGGAGATCGCCGACCGCCGGCGAGCCTTCGTCTACAGGCTGGAGGAGGAGATCGGGGATCTCGAGAGCGTGAGCGTCTGCTGGTACCCGGAGGACTCCGACCCGGCCTGGTGGTTCCTGCTGCTGCGCGTCTACCCCGAGAGGCTCACCTGTGACAAGGCCACCTTCGTGGAGGCCATCCAGGCGGAGGGCATCCCGATGGGCCTGAAATATGGCGCCATCGCCCCGCACGCTCACTGGCTGCAGATGAAGACGGCCTTCGGGCGCGAGAGCGACTTCCCGTGGGACTGCGTGTGGCCGGATGGGGACTGGGAGTGGGCGCTGTCGGTGCCCAACGCCGAGGCGGCCGACGAGAACCACATGCGCATGGGCGTCCATGAGTGCCTGACGGAGCGGGAGGCGCTGGACACCGCCGAGGCCCTGCGCAAGTGCGAGGAGGCGTATCTGGCGTAGGGACGTGACCCGTCTACAGCAGGCCATGCACGGAGGGGCCGCAGGAGGAGGGGGCCGAAGGCCCCGGGCGCCTGCTTCGCAGCCGCGCCGCGTGCGGCCCCTCCAACGGCATGACGAGGCCCGCTTCAGTACGCCGGATACGTCCGCAGCAGTCGCGTTCCCGGACCGTCCACCGCGACCTCAAGCTCCGTGCAGGCCGCGGCCAGGATCTCGCCGGTAACCAGGTCGATCACGCGCGTCGGCTCAGAAAAGCGCAGCGTCTCCGTGCGCGGGACCGCGGCGTGAAGGCCGATGAGGTTCCGGCTCACGTAGCACGGCTCAGTGCCCTCCACGCGCACGGGCACGCCGGCGTCGCGGCAGATACGCTTGAGCAGCATCGGAGAGAGGATCGGCGCGGCCGAGTAGACGCTGGTGTGATCCTCGAGGCGCGCCACCGCCAGGCCCGGCTCGCCTCCCTCCGCCCAGCGCCCGAGCACCTCGATGCCCCGCTCATCAGGCACGAAGACCGGCCCGATCTGGATGCCGGGCTGCTGATTCTGGGCCTCGCCGATGCCCTCGGTCCATGCGCTGTCGGGAGTCAGCGCAATACGCCACTCGCGCATCTGCGGGATCTCCCGGAACTGCATCCCTGTGAGGCGCGAGACCCGCGCCACGTCGAGGTCGTCCTCAATGTAGCCGGGCGCGTAGAACCACACCAGCGTCCGACCGTCCGACTGCAGCTCCTCCTCGACGTAGCGCCGCTCCCTCTCGGTCATGTGGAAGCAGTTGAGGAAGAAGTAGGCCCGGAACTTCGGGACCCGCTCGGCCACGATGTCGTCGATGAGGTAGATGTTCCAGGGCGCCCCCACGCGTTCGAAAACCGCCTTCTGCCTGGCGACCAGCCACCGCATGGCCTCGATGTGGTGGCTGAGGTAGGCGGCGGGCGTGTCCTCATCCACCACCACAGCGATCCCGTTCGGGTCCGGCGATCGGTCCCAGCCTACCCAGCGCTGCGCGATCTCCCGAAGCTGACCGATGGCCTGCGTCTGGCGCGGGTCGGATGAGATCCAGCCGTTGCTGAAGTCGTACCATCGTACGGCTGCGCCCTTGGTGAGGGCGCTGGCAACCGCCCGGCGATGCTGGCTGATGGTGCCCTGCAGGTGCTCCGGGCCTCCGTAGCGCCGCCGGCTCTCCTCGTCCGCGAGATGCGTGCGCAGGTCCGTCTCCATGGCCCAGAGCTTGCCGTTGGCGAGCACGGAGCCGATGGCACTCATGACCGTGGTCGGCTCCCCCACCGCGCGGTTAGAGTAGTCCCAGGGCGAGATGAGGAAGTCGCACAGCTCCGAGCGCATGACGGTGGACAGCGCCATGTGGCCGGAGTCCCCCGCCCGGCGCGCGCCACTGAGCATCGTAACCACATAGCCGTAGTAGGTACCCGCCAGCGCCTGACCTCCGGAGGCGTCCTTCACGATGCCCAGATAGTGCAGGATCCCCTCGGCCATCACATCCTGGTAGAACAGGTAGAAGTCGATGACGTAGCGATACGTGCGGGGGTCGCGGAAGAGCATGTGGTCGGCGCCGTCGCGCTCCTCGACCGGCGGGATGCGCACCGTCTCGAAGCTGACCTGAGGCATCCGCCAGGCCTCGCGCAGGGCCTCCTCGCTCTCGTAGTGCTCCCGCAGCCAGTCGCGGAAGGCCTGCTGCATAGGCTCGGAGTAGTCCGTGGGCTCGTGATCGCCCACCGAGCCCCAGTGCTGCCACTCCCAGGAGACTCCGCTGGCAACCAGGTAGCCCAGAATGCGGCTGGAGTAGGGCGCGGCCCCGCAGTGGTTCACGAACTGCGCCACCGCCCGCCCGCTCTCCTCGCGCCACAGCTTCGAGGCCAGCGAGATGGCTCGTCCGGCGTGGTGGTATATGCCCACCTGATCGCTGCCCGACTCCGTGCGGGCCAGCTCCCCCGGATGCTCGTCGAGCCACCACTGCTGATGCCGCCCGGAGATGGTGAAGGCCGGGATGATGCGGGCCCGCGGATCATGCCTGAGCAGGTCGAGAACCTTCGCGTCCCAGTCGGTGTAGTCGAACCTGTCCCTGTCGGTCCAGCCGATATCATCGGCGCGCAGGAAGTAGGTGTGAATGCCCGCATCGGCCATGTTCTCGATGCGCTCCGGGCCGACGATCAGCTCCTGGTAGTGCATGAAAGGGCTGGGGCTTCCGTCCAGAAAAAGCGTGGGCAGGCCGTTGTGCTTGCGCACGGCTATCTCCGGGCGGCGCTCCGCCGTGGCCGGCGGCCGCACCTTCAGCGCGCCTATCCCGATGCCGTCCTCCTCGGGATAGCTCGTGTGCGGGAAGCCGAGGGCGACCTGATAGTCGCCGGGCGGCAGGAAGCGGGAGGTCCGCGCGCTGACCGGGCCCAGCCGCACGCCGTCCTCCGTCTCCTCGGTCGCGTCGGCGACCGGGCGCGTCGAGCACAGCACCTCATTGCCGTCCCGCAGCAGGCTCATGCGCAGCGGGCTGTGGGCTGCGGCCTGCGGAAGACGCGAGACTACGGCCGAGACAACCAGCTCGTCCCCGGCCGCGATCTCCTTCGGCGCGGTGACGCCGACCAGCTCTACCGTCTCCCGCGGACCCAGGTACTCGTAGGGCAGCCGCTCCCACGGCGCCGAGCCGGCCTCGGCAATGACGCTGGCCGCCGGCCAGTCGCCGTCGTCGAAGTCGGGCTGCTGCCAGCCCTCCGGTGGCGGCTCACCGAGGGCCTTCCAGGTCGCATCGCTCAGCAGCTCCAGAGAGCCGCGTGGCCAGAGGATGGCGCCCTCAAACAGCAGCCCCTCGGCGCCGGACACATCGCGGGCCTCCACCGCGATGACGTTGGTTCCCCGGAGCAGGTGCGGCGCCAGGTCCACCACCTCAGGCGTCTTCCAGCCGTCCACCTCCGTGCTCTGAGAGAGCTGCTCGCCGTTCACCCACAGCGCGTAGATGTCATCCACCGTGATCTGCGCTTCGGCGGCCGTCACCTTCTCCGGCGGAACCGCCAGCCGGAAGGTGTGGCGGAAGAACGCAGGCGCGTCATCCTCGCCGCGTGTCGCCTCCGCCCAGATCCAGCGCGCACGCCAGCCCTCCAGCGGCCGCTGGCAGGCGCTCACGGACTCCCTGACGTGGCGCAGCTTGATAGCATCCCACCAGACGCGCGCGACGCCCTCCACGCGCAGGCTCAGCTCCGCGGAGGCCGCCAGCCGCGGCACCTCCACCTCCCCGACCACGTGCCCCAGGCCCTCTTCGTCCTGAGTGAGCGCGCTCACCGAGACGTCCGCGCCATGCAGCGGCTCACCGAAGACGTCGAAGAAGCTCAGCTCGACGGCCAGCACTCTGGGCCGGCGCTCGGTGTGTGTGACGGTGGCGCCGAGGGCGTAGACGCCGGTGCGGTCGAGAGGAACCTGCGCAGTTGCGGTCGCCTCGCGCTGCCGGGGCGTGGAGGCGAGCATCAGCGAGCGGTCGCCCTGCGCCACGTACTCGGACGACCAGGCACCCCCGGCGGCGGCCACTCGCCAGGCATCCGGGACCCCGTCACGGTCGAGGTCGTCCTCGAAGCCGGCGTTGGGCACTACGCCCGGCTGCTGGGAGGTGATGCGCACGTAGTCGAGGGCGATCTCCGCGCCGGCCGGGTTGAGGATGTCCAGCCTGATGCGCGAGATCGTCCCCCGCCAGGTCTCGACCTCCCCCACCGGCGAGCGATACACGCGCGGCTCATCGGAGGCGTAGACCACATGGCGGCGCTTGCGCTCGGGCGCGAAGCTGTTATCGGCGTGGTGCCAGAAGAGCTCGCCGCCGGCCGTGACCGTGCTGGATACCCGGAACTCCACGACCGTGTACTTGTCAGCGTCGATGTTCAGCTCCGGCGAGGTCAGCATACAGTCGTACTCGGTGACCCCGCGTAGCATGCCGTCCCGGACCTCGACGGTCGCGAAGTTTGACGGCGTCCAGCCCTCCAGGTCCCCATCGGTGTCGAAGCGCCAGGTGATCTCCTGGGCGCCGGCGACGCTCAGCGTCGCAGCCAGCAGCGCCGCGATCGTGCAGATGTAGCGCATGGTCGCCTCCGAGCGCAGTCGATCCATCGCCGCTCAGTCGATGATGCGATCGAGCAGGGCCTGGCAGTACTCGGGCGAGTAGCGCAGACACCGGTAGACGCTCTTCAGGCCGCCCTCCTTGTGGAAGGGGTCGAAGAAGTCCCAGACGATGTCACCGTCTGGCGTGACCTCAAAGAGGTGAGCCTTCCCGCCTTCGCAGATGAGGGTGTTGCCGTTGGGCAGTCGCTGGCCCCCCGAGATGTAGGGGGAGAAGAAGTCGTCCGGGTTCTGCGCGCGATACTCCCAGACGATCTCCTCGGTAAGCGGATTGACCTCAATCACGCGCGAGAAGCCGCGAAGGGTCCCGTTGTCGAAGAGCATGATGTTCCCGTTGGGCAGCATGTGCGGTTTGTGCTGGCCGTCGATGACTCCGGGGCCCCACGCCCAGACGATCTCGGATGTGCTGCGGTCGATGACGCCGATGACGTCCAGGCTGCGGTAGGAGAAGACGATGTTGCCGGGCCTGAAGCGCTCGGTGCGGCCCTCGGCGCGCTCCTTCTCCCATGTCTGGTTCGGCGGGATGATCTGCAGGGTGTTGTTGTGCGCCCAGTCGAAGGCGAACTCGCCCTGAATGCGCGACCAGACGTGCTCCCAGGCCTCCGGCGGCAGCAGTGCCTCCAACTCCTCGAGATGGTGTTCACCGTGCCACTCCCACAGCAGCTGCTTGTCCCGGTTGATCTCCACCATGTAGGGGCAGCGCTTAAGCTCGGGCCCGAGCTGGGGCCACATATGATCGCGGATGGTGTGGATCAGCAGGCGGCCGTCATCGAAGACCTGGAAGTCGTGGTCCACGCGGCAGTGGTAGTGCCAGACCACGTTACTGTCGGGGTCAAGCTCACGGATGCCGGCCTGCCTGATGTTGGAGCGATCGCGTGTCGGGTAGAGCAGATTCCCATCGGGCAGGAGCCTGCAGAAGGACTGCAACGCGGTCTCCACATGCCACCGGTGCACCAGCTCGCCGTCCATGTCGATGAGGTGGATCTCGCCGCGGCCGTCGGGCGCCTGCGACGGGTCCTCCCAGCTCT
>JBNGDZ010000209.1:0-8010 GCA_049975765.1 Armatimonadota bacterium | reverse complement strand
GCTTCAGACCCGCCGGCCGTCTGCGTCCGGCCATCACCGCGGCGCCCCATCCTTCGCGCCGCGCATCCTTCGCGCCGCCCATCCTTCGCACGGCGCATCCTTCCCACGGCGCATCCTTCGCGTAGGTCGGGCTTCCAGCCCGACACGAGAGACGGGCGTGCGCCAGGACTCCAGACGATCAGCGCAGGTCGGCGGTCCGGCCCAGGCGGGCGTCCAGCGCCGCCCGAAGCCTCGCGATGACTTGAGTGTGGATCTGGCAGATGCGAGACTCGCTGACGCCCACCACCATCCCGATCTCCTGCATGGTCAGCTCCTGCTCGTAGTAGAGGCTGAGCACCAAGCGCTCCCGCTCCGACAGCTCCTCGATGCACTCCGCCAGCAGGCGCCGCAGCTCGGCGCGGTCGATGGCGTCGGAGGGGCTCCAGTCGGCGGAGGCGCGAGGGAGGGAGGCGGTGGAGGGTGCGTGGGCATCGCCACTGGCCTCGGTCAGGCTCTCCAGGCTGACGATCGCGGTGGTGGAGGCGTCGCGGAGCAGGCTGCGATACTCCTCAGCGGAGACGCCCAACTCGTCGCTGATCTCCTGCTCCGTGGGCTGACGCCCCAGCCGCCGCCGAAGGGTGGCAACGGCCTGCTCCAGCTTCCGGTAGCGGCTCCGAACGCCGCGAGGCGCCCAGTCCATGCGCCGCAGCTCGTCGAGGATCGCGCCGCGCATCAGCGTGGTGGCGTAGGTGGTGAAGCTGGCGCCCCTCTCCGGATCGTAGCGGTCCACGGCCTTGATGAGGCCGATCATCCCCGCGCTCACCAGATCCTCGCGGTCCACCTGGGCGGGCAGTCCGGCCGCTACGCGCTCCACCTCGTAGCGAACCAGCTCGGCATGCTTCTCAATGAGCTCCTCGCGCTCCGACGGGGTCAGCCTGGCGTGCTGTGTCATCGTGAACACGGATATCCCCTCAAGCCGCTTTGCATCCCGAGACCGGAGGTCTCGTGTTATCAGCCGGCGGCTGACCCGCACCGATCAAGCGGGCCGGGGGAACGGAGTCTCGACGGCCGAGCCCTCCCCCGCGTGGCGGCGGGCGTCCGTCGCCCAGTGAGGGCGGCGGCGCTCCGGCTCCAGTGATTCCCCGGCACTGGCGCCGTGCATCCACGGACCCGTCCGGAAGAACGGTGACGTGTCCAAGTTCCCCGAAGGGGCCCCCTCCGTCAAAAACCGTCCATGTATGTATTCCATGCCGATGGCCTCAATCCTTCATACCATTACACAATTATCTGATTGTCGGCATTCATTGGATTGCAATTGCCCCGTTTGCTCCCGCGGTGCCCTCCTCCGAACCGCCGGCAGCGCGGCCGGGCCCGGCTTGCTGCCGCCGACGGCGGTAGACGGCCGCGAAGATCTCCGCCACCACCTGATAGAGCCGCTCCGGGATCATCTCGCCGAGGCGGCAGTTGGTGAACAGGCTTCTGGCCACCGGCGGGTTGTGGATAACCGGGATCCCCCAGGTGCGGGCCAGCGCGATGATGCGCCGCGCCACGCGCCGCTGGCCGCGCGCCACCACTCTGGGCGCGGGCATCCGCGCGGCCTCATAGCGCAGGGCCACGGCGTAGTGGGTGGGGTTGGTGACCACCACGTCCGCCTGCGGCATCTCGGCGGAGATGCCCTGGGCGAGCATTCCGCGCTGGATCTCCCGCCGCCGGCGCTGGATGTGCGGGTCCCCCTCCTCCTCCCGCAGCTCCCGCTTGAGCTCCTGACGGGTCATGCGCAGCGCCTTCTCGTTGTCCCACCACTCGAAGGCGTAGTCGGCCGCGCCCACCACGAGCAGCGTGAGCATGCACTTCACCAGCATCTCGGCGGCGACGGCCAGCACCGTCGCCATGGCGGGCGCGATCTCCATGTCGCCCATGGCCAGGATCTCGTCCGCTCTTCCCCGGAGGACCCAGATGGCGATGATCATGACCACGCAGACCTGCACGATCCCCTTGATGGTAGCGATGCTGCCGCGGACGCTGAAGATGCGCCTCAATCCGTTGGCGGGGTTGATGCGGCTCCAGTCCGGCTGCACAGCGGCGGTGGTCAGCAGGCCGCGGGTCTGGGCGGCGGCGGCGACCGCGGTGCCGATGACGGCGGCCAGCATGACCGGCCCCAGCACCGCCAACAGCAGCGGGAGGCTCGCGGCGTACCCTGCCATGATGCTCTCAGGTGTGATAGGCGGCATCTCGCTCACTCGCAGCCAGTCCTCCACAGCGCCGGTGAGCCGGGAGAGCATTGTGGGGCCGGCGAAGCGCCACGCCAGGTAGATCAGCAGCAGGGCCACCGCCCTGGAGAGGTCCACGCTCGTGGGGACCTGGCCCTTCTCGCGGGCGCGGCGCCGCTTACGCGGCGTTGGCTGCTCTGTCGGCTCCTCAGTCGCCATCGGCTATCCCACCAGAGCTCGGAGCATCTCGTCCAGATACACTGCCATCAGCCTCGCGACCCGCCCCAGGTGCGGCACCAGCAGGGGCGCGCCCAGCGCGGCGATGACCAGGCCCAGCGCGATCTTGCCGGGGATCCCGACCAGGAAGACGTTGATCTGCGGCACCGCCCTCGCCACCAGCCCCAGCGCCAGGTCCGCCAGCAGCAGCGCCGCCATCACCGGGGCCGCCACCTGCAGGCCCAGCACCAGCAGGCTGGTGCCGAGGTCGCCCACGAGCCCTGCGAGGCCAGACCTGGCCACCGGTCCACCGACCGGGACCATGGCGAAGCTCGCGCCCAGGCCGCGCAGCACCCAGTGGTGACCGTCCACGACCACGAACAGCAGCAGCGCCACCATGTAGTACGCCGTGCTCAGGATGCCCGACTGCGAGCCGGTGCTGGGGTCGTAGAGCTGCCCGGCGCGCAGGCCTATCTGCAGGTCCAGCACCTCGCCGCCAAACCGCAGGGCCTCGAGCAGCGCGGCCATGGCGAAGCCCATCGCCATCCCCACCCCGAGCTCCACCAGGCACAGCCCCGCGTAGCGCAGTGGGTCATCGACGGCCGGCGTGCCCATCGCCGCCACCGGCGCCAGCACCGCCCCCAGCCCCAGCGCCAGCGCCACGCGGACGCGCATGGGCGCCTGCTGGAAGTTCAGGCCCGGCGCCAGTATCGTCAGCCCCACAACCCGCAGCGCCGGCGGCAGCAGCCGCGCAGCCTCGCCGAGCAGCTCGGCAACCAGGCCGGTCATGCGGCCACCGCCTTCAGGGCGATGGAGCCCAGCGCCCTGAGCTGCACATCGGGCACCACCTCGGCGTGGGAGATCACGGCCACGCCCGGGAAGCTGCGCCAGATGAGCTCCCGCAGGTGCCGGCGAATGGGCGGGGAGGTGAGCACGATGGGCGCTCGCCCCCGGGCCGCCAGCTCCTCCACCGCCGCCTGGACGGCCTCCAGGAGCCTCTGCAACAGGTTCGGGTCCAGCAGGCAGGTCGGCCCCTGCGGCGTGTCCACCACGGCCTCGGCGATCTCCGCCTCCAGCTCAGCGTCGAGCACGTAGACCGCCAGCGCGCCGTCCTCGTCCCGGTATTGCTCGCAGATGGTCCTGGCCAGGGCGGCGCGAACGTGCTCCACCGCGTCCTGCAGGCTCCCACGGCCCTCAGGCGCTGCGGCGCCCGTCGCCACCGTCACTGCCCCGCCTCGCAGGGCGTCGGCCATGGCCTCCACGATGGTGGAGAGATCGGTGATGGGCACTCCCTCCTCCAGCAGCGCCGCCAGGACCTGGTGAAGCTGGCCAACTGACGCCAGATCGGGGATCAGCTCGTTCACCGCCGCAGCGTTGGTCTGGCGGAGGTCGTCGAGCATCACCTGCACGTCCTGGCGGGACAGCAGCTCCGGCGCGTGGCTCTTGATGAGCTCACTCAGGTGCGTGGCCAGGACCACGTCCGGCTCCACGACGGTATAGCCGCGGGCCTCGGCCAGTGTCCGCTGGGCGGGCTCGATCCACCAGGCCGGGAGGCCGAAGGCGGGCTCGGTGACGGGCGTTCCGGGCAGCTCGTCGAGGCCGTCGCGGGCCGCGATCGCCAGCAGGGCGGACGGCCGGAGGCTCCCCGTGGCGATGGTCGCGCCCCGCAGGCGGACGGCGTAGGCCCCCGGATCGAGGCTCATGTCATCCTGGATGCGCACCGGCGGGACCATCAGGCCCAGCTCCTCGGCCACCTGCTCCCGGATGGACGCGATGCGGGCCAGCAGTCGGCCGGACTGCCACTCCTCGACCAGCGGTATGAGGCCGTAGCCTATGCTCAGGGCCAGCCGGTCGGGGGCGGGAACCGCCACGGGCCGCTCCTCGTCGCGCTCCGCTTCATCCTCGTCCCCCGCCTCCTCGGTAGGCGCCACCGGGTGGCGGCCGACGTACCAGGCCACCAGCCCGGTCACCCCGCCGATGGCGAAGAAGCTGAGCGTCGGCAGCCCCGGGACCATGCCGAAGAGCACCAGCATGACCGCCACGATGGCGCCGGCTCGCGGCTGGCTGAGAAGCTGGGTGACCACGTCGCTGCCCAGGTCGCGATCGGAGGCGGCGCGGGTCACCACCAGGCCGGTGGCGGTGGAGATCAGCAGGGCCGGGATCTGGCTCACCAGGCCGTCCCCGACCGTGAGCAGGGCATAGCGGCGGAGCGCCTCACCGGGCTCCAGGCCCAGGCGCGCCACGCCGATGATCAGGCCGGCGATGATGTTGATGACCACGATGACGATGGCCGCGATGGCGTCGCCCCGCACGAACTTGGTGGCGCCGTCCATGGCGCCGTAGAAGTCCGCCTCGCGCTCGATGGTCCGGCGGCGCTGGCGGGCCTGTTCCTCGGTGACCAGCCCCGCATTGAGGTCGGCGTCGATGCTCATCTGCTTGCCGGGCATCTCGTCGAGGGTGAAGCGAGCCGCCACCTCCGCAACGCGCTGGGAGCCGCTGGTGATGACCACGAACTGGATGATGACCAGGATCAGGAAGAGGATCAGCCCCACCACCAAGTCCCCGCCGACCACGAAGCCGCCGAAGGCCTCGATGACCTTCCCGGCGTGGGCGTGCAGGAGGATGAGCCTGGTGGACGAGATGTTCAGCGCCAGCCGGAAGAGCGTGGCCACCAGGAGCACGGAGGGGAAGACTGCGAACTCCAGGGGCTCCCGCACGTACATGGAGACCAGCAGGATGCATAGCGCGATGCCGAAGTTTACCGTCAGGAGCATGTCCAGCAGAGCCGGCGGCAGCGGGATGAGCATCATCGCCACCAGGCCGATGATGCCCACGGCCATCATGGCGTCGCTGTGTCCCAGGGCTCTGCGCAGGATGGAGCCGGAGACCCTCATCCGCTGCCACCCCACTCTTCCGCCCCACGCGCCGTGCAGGGGGTGCCGGGATCGTGTGACACCGCGTAGGTCGGGCTTCCAGCCCGACAACGGCCGGCGGGTCTGAAGATCCCGCCGCTCCGGACGACCGGGACCTGCGCCCGAACGCCGGTCGCCGCGCGGCCGAACAGCTCCTGGGCCTCCGCCCCCGGCAGGCCCAGCAGCCTCGCGATCTCCGGGAAGCTGAGCCCGCCCTGAAAGTAGGCCGCCAGCAGCCGCCGCTGGCGCTCGGGGAGGGTGGAGACCGCAGAAGGTGCCGCCTCCGCGCACGCACCCTCGGGCAGGATCAGCTCCGGACTGACCGCGAAGACCAGCCCGGCCTCCACGAACCGCCCGCTCAGGTCCTCCGCCGGCAGGCCCAGGGCCTCGGCGAGGGGGCCATCGGCATCGGGGCCGCGCTCGGCGATGGCGGCGCACAGTGGGGCCACCCGGCAGGGCCATGCAACGCGGAACCAGGAGCTTGCCCGCGCCCGGCGGCGCAGGCGGCCCACGACCAGGCGCAGCGCCACGGGCGCGATGTCCTCGTCGTCGGCAGGCACGCCCGCGGCCAGCTCCGCCAGCGCCATCAGGCCCTCGCTGAGCAACAGACCCTCGTCGAGGTACGGTGCCAGCACGCAGCCAAGCCGGCCCATCGCCAGCCGCACCACCCTCGTGAGCCGGGCCACTGCCTGGGGGTCCGCGTCGGCGGGGTCCGGCTGACCCGCCGACGAGCCATCGAGCAGCGCGCGCAAGCCGCGGGCGGCGTCCGGCATCATGGTCTTCGCAGGTCTCCCTCGGGATCGGTCATCGCACGTACTCCGGGATGTGGGTGAACAGCTCCTCCGCGAAGCTCGCCAGCGAGCGCAGCATCCACGAGCCGCAGACGAGGATGGTCACGCCGATGGCGATGACCTTGGGCACGAAGGTCAGCGTCATCTCCTGAATCTGGGTGACGGCCTGCAGGATGGCGACGGCCACGCCGACCACCAGGGCCACGCCCAGCACCGGACCGCCGAGCTTGAGCGTGGCGATGAACATGTCCCTCGCCAGCGCCACGTAGAGGTCGGTCGGCATGCAGTCTCATCCCCTCAGGCGAAGCTGAGGACCACGGAGCGTGTCACCAGGTGCCAGCCGTCAACCATCACGAACAGCAGGATCTTCACCGGCAGCGAGATCATCACCGGCGGCACCATCAGCATCCCCATCGACATGAGCGAGCTGGCCACGACCAGGTCGATGACCAGGAAGGGCACGAACAGCACGAAGCCGATCTGGAAGGCCGACTTCAGCTCGCTGATCACGAAGCCGGGCATGAGCACGTGAAAGGGCACGTCCTCGGGCGTGGAGGGGCGTGCCAGGTCGGCGATCTCGTAGAACAGCGCCAGGTCCTTCTCCCGGGTCTGCCGCAGCATGAAAGCTCGTAGTGGCAAGGCAGCCTCGGCCAGCGCCCGCTCGTAGCCGATCTCCTGGTGCGTGTACGGCTCAATGGCGCGGGTGTTGATGTCGTGAAAGACCGGATGCATCACGAAGAAGGTCAGCAGCAGCGCGAAGCCGACCAGGACCGCATTCGGCGGCGTCTGCTGGGTGCCCAGCGCGCTGCGTAGGAAGCTGAGGATGATGATGATGCGCGTGAAGGACGTCAGCGTCATCAGCAGCGCGGGCGCCAGCGACAGCAGCGCCAGGCCGATCAGGATGCGCAGCGTGAGGACGATCTGCTGCGGGTCGTCGCTGGTCCACTCCGCCGGCAGGGAGGGCAGAGCCGGGCCCTGGGCCATGGTCGCCCGGGACGCCGCCAGAAGCAGCGCCGCCACCGCCGCAATGCGAAGCCCACAGCGCGCCACAGGGCTCACCGGCATCACTGCTCCTGCAGCTCGCGCAGCAGGCGATTGCGCCGCTGCTCCCAGCTCTCGGTCTCCCCCGTCTCCACCAGGTCCGGGCGCACGGGCTCGGTGGAGATCGGCCTGTGGGCGATGGTCAACTCATCGGCGCCGCCATCGGCACGGTGCTTGATGGAGCGGTAGATCGACGGCCGCGACGGGCCGTCGGATAGGTCGGCGATCTGCACCACCGCGCCCTCGCTCCCGCCAAGAAGCAGCCGGCGGCCATCGACCTCCACCAGGTACAGCCGGCCGTCCGCGCCGAGCGAGAGGCTCTCCTCGATGCGCAGTAGCCTGCCGCCTGCCCCGGTGCCATGCGTGGCGCCGTGGCGGTCCTGCCACCAGCGGACTGCCTGCACCAGCCCCCACGCAACCAGCACCGCCACCAGCAGCTTGCCCAGCAGCTCCACTACCGACAGATAGGCCGGGCCGGATCCGGCGCCGTGCGCCGGGCCCGCGGTCTCTCCGATTGTATACTCTGGCGCCGGGGTCTCTGACTGCGCCCACCCGACAGTGCATGCCGCCAGCGTCAGGAGCAATGCGGCCGCCATCACCATTGATCTGCGCTTCATAGTGCGCTCCCTCCCTGCGTCGGGCTGGAAGCCCGACCTACGCGTCGAGGACCATGCTCGAAGTCGGGCTGGAAGCCCGACCTACGCGTCGAGGGCCATGCTGCAAGCCCGGCCTGCGCGTCGAACAGCGGCTGGAACCCCGACCTACGCGTCGGACTCATGCTGTAGGCCCGACCTACGCGTCGAGGACCATGCTGCAAGCCCGGCCTGCGCGTCGAACAGCGGCTGGAACCCCGACCTACGC
>JBNGDZ010000208.1:0-8012 GCA_049975765.1 Armatimonadota bacterium | reverse complement strand
CCCCATTTCGCGGCTCCTGCCGTTTTACTTTCTTTCCCCTCATGAATAATCCGGGCTAGCGGCTACCGAGCAGCATCACCCGCCACTGCCGTCAGGGGACCGGCTGAGACGCAATGAGCCCTGCCAACACGATGCTTCGCTTCACAGTCTGGGCGTGAGGCGTATCCTGGGCCAGAGAGGGACTCGGGAGGGGCTGCCGGCGGAGTTGGGCGGGGCACAGGAGCGTCAGGTGCCAGTTTCGACAGTGTAGACCTGCAGGGGAGCCGGGCGGCCTCGGACGTCGACCTCGCCCAGACTCCGCACGTCCGTGGCGCTGTCGAGCAACATGGCGGTGTCCTCGCTCATGAGGATCTGGGTGCCAAGCTCCTTGTTGATGCCCTCAAGGCGTGAGGCGATGCTCACCGTGTCGCCCATCACGGTGTACTCCAGCATGTTCTGTGAGCCGATGTCGCCTGCGACAAGCTCGCCGCTGTGCAGGCCGATGCGCACGTGCATCAGCCACTCCCCCTCCCCGGCCGCTTCCCTCAGCTCCGCCGTACGCCGCTGGATCCCCACGCTGGCCGCCAGCGCCCTATCGGCGTGGTCGTGCTGCGGCACCGGATCACCGAACACCGCCATGACGCCGTCGCCGATGAACTTGTGCACAGTGCCCCCGTGCTCTCGAATGATGTCCGTGCAGACCGTCAGGTACTTGTTCACCTGCTCAACAACCTCTTCGGGCGGACAGCTATGACAGAAGGTCGTGAAGTCGCGCAGGTCGGAGAAGAAGACGGTGCCCGCCACGCGGCTTCCCCTCACCTTGGTCATCGCCGGATTGCTGAGGATGACCGTGAGCACCTCGGGCGAGACCCGCATCGACCAGGCCTGCCGCACGCGTCTCTCCTCGCGCTGGGCCGTGAGCTCCAGGTGCACCGTCTCCAGGACGTAGGTGAGTGTCAGGCCCAGCGCCACGGGCATCAGCGGCAGCCACACAGCGCGCGCCCACATCACCTCGAACGTCACCACCACCGCCAGGATCATCAGCGGCAGCCATGCCAGCGGCAGGGCCTTCAGCGGGCGTAGCCGGACCGTCGCCACGGCCATCAGCAACGACAGCGTGAGGCTCACCAGGACCGCCTGCCACACCGGTGCAGGCAGCACGTATCGGTCCCTGAGGATCGTGTCGGCGGCGTTTGCGATGATCTCGACGCCGGCCATCTCCGCGTAGGTCTGTGAGGTATCCGGCAGCCCCCGCGTGGAGACGGGTGTGTCGTAAAGGTCTTGCAGCGCGCGGGCGGAGGCACCGATCAGCACGATCTTGCCCGCCACGTCCGGCTCGAAGTCGTCATCGAGGAGGCGGTAGTAAGGGATGCGGTCGAAGCTGCGCCCGATGGGGCCGCGGTAGTTGATCAAGAAGTCCCTGTCGGGCAGGGCTGGATGTGAGGAGTGCGCAGCGGTGAGCACGCGATCCGCAAGTGCAGTTGGCTCCATTCCCCTCGAGAGCGCGGCTAGCGCCACGCCGAGCGTCGGGAACTGCTCATCCTGGTGGGCAACGGAGGTGAGGTAGCGGCGAGCGGTTCCATCGATGTCCTTCGAGAGGTTGGCCGCGGCCAGCGCCAGCGCGGCGTCCTCGAAATCGGGGTGGGGGAAGCTCGCGACGATGAGCTCGCCCGTCGCCTCATCGCCCGCCACGGCCTCCGCAACGACCTCCATGACCAGAATGACGTTGCCTGCCTCTTGCAGCGCCTCGGCCAGCAATGTGTCGTCCTCCGACAGGGGCGGCTCCCAGAAGAAGGGGTCTACGTCGTCCGGCGGTGTCTCGGCGGAGGTGGTACCGGAGAGAATGATGTCGATGCCGATCAGCTCGGCCCCGGCGGCGGCGAGCTTGCGTATCACCGCGGCGTGGTGTCTCCGCGCCCACGGCCAGCCGCTCAGCTCCGGCTGTGAGAAGGACTCCTCGTCGATGGTGCCCAGGGCGATGTCGGGGCTGGGGCCGGGGAAAGGGGCGTAGGCCAGGCGGTAGTCATAGAGGGCCAGCTCTCCCTCGTAGAGCCTCTGGCTGATCAGACCGGCCGGCATGGAGGGGTGGCACAGCCAGGCCGCAAGCAGGCCGCTTGCCAGGCCGATGCTGATGCCCACTGCGTAGAGGCTCGCAGGTCGCGCCATCGTTGGTTCCCTTTCGCGCGACGTGCACTCGCACACTGAGCTTCTCCCCGCACCCCACGCTCCCCTCTCGATGGCCTGAATCAGTGCCGACCAGAAGAGCCCGATGAGGCGCCGGAGCTGTACCACGGCCGCCACGTGGTGGAGCGCTGGCGCCGGCAGCTCAAGAGCCCGTTGCAGATCGCGGCGATCCATCTGCACAACGGCAACCGCCTGTACGTCGTGGTGTGGCTGTATGTGGTGGCGCTGATGGTGCTGTCTTTGCCGCAGCTTCTGGCGCTGCGCGCCATAGGCCGACGAGGGCGGTGGCTTTCCACAGCAGTGTGGCTGTGCGAGCCCCGCAATCCGGCCCGCCGTGAGCTCCATGGGTGACAGAGTCCGCCGACGGTGGTATCATGGGTGCAGCATCTGAGCGCACGATGGAGGGCGTAGGCGTGATGGCCCAGCCGGCAAGCAGTGAGACAGAGGCGGCGATGGACGGCTCCTCCGCGGTCTCGCACCGAGTCGAGGCGGCGGCGACGCTGCTGGCGGTCGTGGCGGTACTGACCCTGGCGTTGGTGCTGCAGCCGAGCCCGGACGGCGTTGGCACCCACGAGCAGCTTGTGCCCATTCCCTGCGGCTTCCGGACGATCACCGGGCTGCCCTGTCCGATGTGTGGGATGACCACGGCCTTTGCGCACATGGCGCGCTGGCAGGTGGGTGCGGCGCTGCGGGTGCACGTGTTGGGACCGGCCGCCTGGCTTGCGGCCTGCGTGATCGGCCTGATGGCGATCCGGGGGATGATCTGGGATGTGCCGGTGACACCCCGGTGGCTGCAGCGGCCCTGGGTGCCGAAGACCTTCTTCGCGCTGATCCTAGCAGGATGGATCGCGAACATTGCCCTGCGTATCTCCGGATGACGGCACGCGGCGCGCCGATGGGCCTGCGGAGCATTGCGGCGGCCGCGAGCTATGGGGGATGGTTCCACCATGAGGACGCTTCCTCTGATGAACTGGCGCCGGTGGCCGCTGCTGGCGGCGGCCTGCGTCATGGCGGCGGTGCCGGCCGGCGGCGACGAGCCCTACCGCCTCGGCGTCGATGACGTCATCGCCGTGACCGTGCTCTATCACCGGGACTTCAGCCTTGAGGCCGCCACCGTCCGCCCGGATGGGATGGTCAACGTGCCGGGGGCCGGCGACCTGCGGGCGGAGGGCAGGACGGTGGTGGAGCTGGCCGACGCCATCGCGGACGCGCTGGGCGAGGAGTTGCAGGAGCCGAAGGTCTCGGTGCGACTGGTCCGCAGGCGCGTGCTGCCCGCCTACGTGCTGGGAGCGGTGCGGCGGCCGGGGCCCGTGGAGGTGCGCGAGCCGGTGACGGTCGCGGAGGCCGTGGCGCTGGCGGGCGGCCTCAGCGATCAGGCCGCGCCTCGCTGGGCGACGCTCATTGCACCGGACGGCCGCCAGAGGCGCATCGACGTGCTCAGTGCACTCTCCGGCGGGGGCGAGGAGGGCCCGGTCGTAATCCGGCCTGGCGAGACGCTGCTGGTGAGCGCGCAGTTTCTGGTGACTGTCGTCGGCGAGGTGGCCGCGCCCGGCCGCTACCCCGCGGAGGATGGTGATCGCGTCGCGGACCTGCTGGCCAGTGCTGGCGGCACGACCGTTCGGGCCGACGCCGAGGCGTTGCTGGTCAGGGCGAACGGCGAGCGGGTCGCGTTGGACCTGGAGGGTATTGTGGAGCGGGCAGAGGTCGCCTCCAACGTCCCGGTGGCGCAGGGTGACATGATTGTGGTTCCCGAGGCCAGGCGGCGCGTCACGGTGGTCGGCGCGGTGCAGGCGCCAGGGAAGTACGAGTTCGATGCGGGCGAGCGCATCTCCCACGCCCTGGCCATGGCGCGCGGCGCGACGGAACAGGCCCGGCTGCCCGGCGCCGTGCTGGTGCGCGAGGACGGGACCTCGCTTGCCGTGGACCTGGAGCGAGTGCTGGAGGGCGATCCGGGCGCGGCCGACCCAGAGCTGGCTGACAGAGATGTGCTGATCGTGCCGCGCAGCGTGGACCGTGTGGCGGTGCTGGGAATGGTCGTCAAGCCGGGCCTCGTGGACCTGGAGCCGGAGATGACGCTGCTGGACGCGCTGGGTGCGGCAGGGGGCTGGTCGCAGCAGGGCGCCGAGCCGGAACGCACCATTCTTTGGCGTGAGGGCGAGGAGGCGCCGCAGATGCGGTTCATCGACGCTCGTAGCCTGATGCTGGGCCGAAAGGGCGCTGACAATCCCGTCCTGCAGCCCGGCGACATCATCTTCGTGCCCTCCGACAGCGGGATCACCCGTGATGAGGCCGCCCGCCTGCTGCTGGGCATGGCTGGCCTGCTGCGCATCGTGTTCTGAGACATCATGATGGTCGAAGCCTGCGAACCGATGACCGTACGCGATCATCTGCGGCTGCTGGGGCGTCGCAGGTGGGTGCTGCTGGGTGTGCTGGGCGGCTGCGTCGCTGCTGCGGCGGCGTATGTGCTGCTGGGCACCCCGGTCTATGAGGCGCGGGCGGAGCTGGTGGTGGTCTCTGAGGAGCCCCCTCACGCGGCGGTGCTATCGGCGGCGCCGGTGCTGTCGATGCTGGGCGAGCCGACCTCCGCGCTGGGCGGCGCCGACCTCGCCACGCAGGTGCAGCTCGCCTGCAGCCGACCGGCCCTGCAGGGCGCCTGGGGGATCCTGCACGAGCGGCCGGACCTGCTGGATCGGATGCGCCGGGAGGGCCTGAGCGAGGAGCTGTTCGAGGCTCTGCCGGAGGTTCTGGCCTCGCTCCCACCCCAGCCGCCGCCCAGCAGGTGGCCGGAGGACCAGCAGGCTCTCTTCGACACGCTGCTCGTCGGCGCGGTGGAGGACTCCCGGCTCATCGAGATCCGTTGCGAGTACGTGGACCCGGCGATGGCCCGGGACTTCGTCAACGCCCTGGTGCTCGCGTATCTGGGTCGCAGCCTGGCCGACGCCCGGGCCGCGACGCGGCGAACGCGCACCTTCATCCAGGAGCAGATAGCGGACGTGGAGGCGCGTCTGGCGGAGGCTGAGGAGAGCCTGCGGAGCTTCGGTGAGCGCGTGGGCACGGTGGCGCTGGAGGAGGCGGCGCGTCAGCAGATCGGGCTGGCGGTCCGGCTCACGGAGCAGGCCGCGGTGGCGCGCTCCACTGCCGACGCCCAGGCAGCTCTGCAGCAGGAGCTATTGGAGGAGTTGGGGGAGGTCGATGAGCGCATCGTGCGCGCGGTCGTCAGGACGCGCAATCCCCAGATCGCGGAGCTTCAGGGGGCGCTGGCGGAGGCGGAGGCCGAGCGCGTGGCGCTGCTGGAGGAGTACGCGCCCGGCAGCATGCCTCTGCGGAGAGCCAGCGCGAGGGTGAATGAACTGCGGGCGCAGCTTCGAGCGGCGTCGGCCGAGGTGGTGGGCTCGCGCGAGGAGGCCGTCAACCCTGTCGCCCAGCAGCTTATGGAGCGGATGCTGGTCGCCCAGGGGGACGAGATGGCAGCGCGGGAGTCGCTGGAGGTGCTGCGCGAGGCCCTGGCGCGCGCTGAGGAAAAGCTCGAGGCTTTTCCCGATGACCAGGTGCGACTGCTGCGGCTTCAGCGCGAGGTGGATCTGCTGGAGCGCATCTACATGGCCCTAAAGGAGCGGGAGCAGGACCTGGCGATCAGCGAGCGCGCCAAGGCGCCTGCTGCCCGACTGGTGGAGCAGGCCATCGTGCCCGACGAGCCGGTTCGGCCGCAGCCGCTGCTGAGCATCGCTGCGGGGGTCGGGGCCGGACTGCTGCTGGGCCTGCTGGCAGTGGGGCTCGCCGAGCACCTCGACCCGCGACCGCGGGATCCCGAGCGCGCCGCGCGAATGCTGGGCCTGCCGGTGCTTGCGGTTCTGGGGGGGCGATGGCAGAGCCCTGAACACCGCACGGAGGCTGACCGTGGGGCGCTGTCGGCGGTCCTGCGGCAGGTCGAGGCCCGGGCGGGCGAACGGCCTGCCGCTCTGCTTTCCACTGGGGCCGATGACGCGGCGACGGCCCTGGCCGGGGCGCTGGTGGAGGTGGCGGGGGATGAGGGGCGAACGGTGCAGATCGGCGAGGCAGAGGCGCCGTCGCCCGACGATGGCGATGGGATGACGTTGGTGGTGCCCGAGCCGGGCGCCGGGGGGCTGCTGGCGGCGCTGCAGGAGCTGGGGGAGAGCTGGCCGGCGGTGGTGATCGTGGACCTCGCGGGGACGAACGTTGACGCTGCCCGGCGGCTTGTCGCGCTCGCGGAAGAGAGCGGTGGACGCCTGATCGGCGCCGTCGCGGTGGGCGCGCGCCGAAGCCGGGCGGAGTACTTCCCGGTGGAGACGGAGAGACTCGCATGACGAGACCGCGGCGCACGGCCGGCGAGAGGAGGGCGGCGCCCTCGATAGGAGCCGCCGTGGCGGTATGGTCCTGGTGATCGGCATCGACGGCGCCAGCCCCGGTATGGTGGAGCGGCTCACCTCCACCGGTCGCATGCCCACGCTGCGTGCGCTGATGCGGCACGGTGTCTACGGCCACCTGGAGTCCTCGGCCAACTGCAGCCCGGCTTCGGCGTGGTCGAGCGTGCTCACAGGCGTCACCCCCGCCAGGCATGGGGTGTGGGACCTGCAGAACCTCGCCCCGGGGAGCTATGAGTGGCAGCCGGCCCACGCCAGACTCCTGCGGGCGCCGACGCTTCCGCAGCTTCTCACCGACCGCGGGCTGGAGGTGGGCACGGTGCTGGTGCCCATGACATTCCCGGCTCGCGAGGCCGAGTGGACGACGGTTGCCGGATGGCTCGCGCCGTCAGTGGACGCCGAGGGCTTCGCCCATCCTCGGCGGGTGGCGAGTATGGCCGCGCGCAGGCTGCAGGACGTCCCGCTCCGGCCCCGCATGGGCTCATTCGCGCGCTCCGGACAGTACGAGGGCGGGATTGAGAGTGCCCTGAAGGCTCTCCACGCCAAGGCCGGTCTCGCGCGGGAGCTGCTCGCCGACCGGCGATGGGACATGCTGATCGTCAACTTCACCGAACTTGACCCCATCCAGCGATGGTGCTGGCACCTCACGGACCGTAGGCACCCGGAGTATCGCGAGGAGCTGATGACCAGGCATGGGGAGCTGATCGCCGACGCCTACGCACAGGCTGACGCCCTCGTCGCCGAGCTCATCGACGCACTGCGGCCATCCGACCATCTGCTGATCATCGCGCCGTATGGTGCGACGCTCAGCAGCCGTGCCCCGGCGTGCGTGCCCGACCTCATGAGCCACCTGGAGCTGCTGGCGACTCGGTCGTCCGCCGGCGGAGCCTGGCGCCGCCTCACGCGCACGATCGCCGACGCCTCGGACAGTGCCCTCAATGCCCTACATGGAGTGCTGCCGGGCGCTCTGGCCGACCTGCTCCCGGAGCGTTTGGGCGGAGACGAGGTCGGGCACAGAGGCGACGGCGATCCCTGGATCGACTACGGGCGGAGCTGGGTGCTCCCCACACCAGGCGGGCACCTCTTTCTCAACACCGAGGCTGAGTTCCCGCTGGGCATCGTGCCGGGCGGCGTCCTCGACAGTCTGGAGATGAACATCATCTCCAAGCTCCAGACCGGGATCGATCCCGCCACGGGCCGCCGGCCACTGGAGTGGGCTCAGCGCCGCCAGGAGCTCTTCTCCGGGCCCTATCTCAGCCGCATTCCGCACATCGTCACTCGCTGGCAGGACCGCGATGTCGTCACAGGGCTGACCGTCACCGGACGGGACGGTCGCGTTGAGGTCGCGCGGCCCTCGGGGATATCCATGCCGAGTGGAGCCCCCGGCCCGGAGGGGGTGCTCATCCTCGCCGGCGCCGGCGTGCGGCGTGGCGTGCGGGTGGAGGGCGCCCGGGTGGAGGACGTCGC
>JBNGDZ010000207.1:0-8016 GCA_049975765.1 Armatimonadota bacterium | reverse complement strand
TCCGGATGGCGGTAGCGCCGGAGCCGGCGCGACCGCCGCGCTGCTCAGGGCATGCCCTCGACGGCCGCCTGGAAGATCTCCTCGGCGCTGAGAGCCCTGTCATACACACGCATCTCGTCGATCTCGCCGTCGAAGGCGTAGGCGTTCTTGCGCCCCACGTAGTTGCCGATGACAAGCTGTCTCTCTCGCGGCATGATCTCGCCCTCGACGGGCTCCTCCGCCGCCAGCTCGCAGTTCACGTAGAGGCGCACGCTCCGCCCGTCGTAGACCGCGGCGACGTGGTGCCAGAACCCCGGCATCACCGACCAGTTCTCGGTGCTGACGGTCGGCTCGCGGCCGTCGGCGGTCCCGTACTGGAAGATGATCCGCGCCCAGAAGTACCGGAAGCGCCAGCCCGGCCAGGGCGGATCGCCGCTCTTGTCGCCCTTGTTACCGATGATCCCGTGGGCTCCCTGCCGCACTGCCGGCCGGATCCACGCCATCACCGTCATGCTCTCGGGCGCCGCCAGGTCCTCGCTATTCTCCACCAGCAGGTGCTGCTCGAGGTCGCGGTGGAAGCGCAGTGCCTTGCCGGCGATGCCCTCCACCACCTCCGGCAGCTCTCCGTCCACGCCATGCGCGGCGGCGTCATGGCCGTTGCCGGTCACGTCGGGCACTACCCCGTCTTCGATGCCCTCCATGGGCCAGTGTGCCAGCGGCTGTTGGGCGGCCACGAACCCCGCCCAGAACGTGCTGGCCAGCAGGATCGGCAGTCTACTCCGCATAGGCCTCCACCTCCTGGATGGTCGCCTCCTGCGCCTCCTCGGCCAGTTGGCTCACAAGGATGCGCAGACTGGAGGTCTCGACCGCGTCGAAGCTCGCCTCCAGACACTCGATGCCCGTCGCCGTCGCGACCGTGGCCCAGTCATCGCCATCGGGGACCTGGATCTCGGCCTCGGCGATGCTCGGGCTGTAGATCACCACGCGCCCGACGGTGACCGGCTCCGGCCACGTCAGCGTCAGCCACTGCGGCCCCTCGTGGGCCCTGTCGGCGCGCCAGCCCATCCACTGCTCGATCCCGTCCACAACGCGGCCCGGGGTGTTGTTGTAGCGCGCGCCGCTGGAGACCTCGACCTCCACGCCGCTGTCCTCGAAGGCCAGGTTGCCCGGCTTCCTGCGGGCGGCGTCAGCCTCTGCGATGCGCTGCTGGACGGCCTCGATCTGATCCCGCTCCGCCAGGGCCTGGTCGGTCGTGTAGATGTGGGCGGCGTAGACGTCGAAGCGGTCGGCGATGGCGCCGTCCGCCAGCTCCACGCGCCGGCCCTCGCTCACCACGTAGAGCCGCTCCGGCGCCCCCGCGACGGCGATGGTGACGTCCTGCGGCTCGGTCGCGGTATTGACGGCGAAGACGTACAGCTCGCCGCCCGCGCGTCGGATCGCCACGTGCATATGCTCGGGCTGCGGCGCCTGGACTGACACCCCATCAGGGGCGTCCGGGCTGAGGATGGCGGCCTTGAGGTCCAGCGCCTCCCGGCACAGGAAGTCCATGCCGATCCCCAGCGATGGGTAGTTGAAGGCCTGGCTGTGGGTGTACCACAGGAAGCCCTTGGCGCCGTAGACCACCGCCTGATAGAGCTGGTTGCGCAGCTCCGTGAAGGTCGGGGCGCGGTTGCCGGCCCGGCCGTAGTCACCGTAGTTGAAGGCCTGGGGAGTGACCCACGCCGGCTTCTGCCCGTCGGTGGCTTCACGGACGGCCTTGATGAAGTTGCTGGTGTGCTCGATGCCCCTGGCCGCCAGGCCGTCCTCCAGGAACAGCGGGTAGGGGTCGGGCATCAGGATGTCACCGCCCCCGGCGTAGGTGTGGATCCCGGCGATGGTGTCGTTGAGCATGATGCACGGGTGGTAGGGGTCGGCGTCGCGCACCACCTGGTAGATCTGCTCCGCCCGCCGCGGCAGGACCGGCCGCAGCTCCGGCTCATCCGCCATGTACCAGGCCAGCAGCGCCTCGTGGTCCATCAGCGCCATCACGCGCTCGCGCAGTATCGCGGCCTCCTCCTCGTCCAGCGGCCGCTGCAGCACCTCGCCCTGGTTCATGAACTCCCGGCAGTACGGATAGACGGTAACGAAGAGGCCCTTCTCCGCGATGCCGTCGAACAGCTCGCGATTCTCCTCCACCGATCGCCAGTTGGCGTTATAGTCCTGCATGGCGGTGTAGGGGTCGTCGGCACCATGCTCCCGCCACCGGTAGCTGAACCACCCGAAGGGCAGGAAGGGCTCGCCGTTGTGCCGCAGCACCAGGTCCTCGTCGATGCGCCACTCGTGGCCGCTGGGCGAGGGAGGGAGCTTGCGCAGCGGCTCGCTCGCGCCGTGCTCCACGCGCCCGCCCTCCGCCACGAGCTGCACGCCCAGCACGTAGTCGCCCACCGGAAGATCCCCCACGGGAAGCGACATCTCGACCTTCGCCCCTGCCGGGACGGACTCGGGCCCCGCGACCAGACGCCCGTAGCCGGCGGCCTCCGCCGCCGGCTCGAACACGCCCGCGGCGAGCCGCCGGCCCTCAAGCTGCGGCTCGCCCAGCGCCGAGGTCACGGTGAACTCCGCCGCGTCGATGTGCTGGGTGGCGTAGATGCTGTTGCGGTAGCAGGGCCGGGTAATCTCGATAGCAAGCGGGGTGTACTCCACATCAACCGGCATCGAGCGCTCGTTGAGCACCTGCTCGGGGTCGCGCCTGTCCACGATGCGCAGGCGCAGCACCTGCCGCCCCTGCTCGAGCACCGGGACGCTGAAGGCAAGCTCCGTGCCCTGACCGTGATCGAGCCCGGCGGGCACCGGCTCGCCGGCTGACGTCCCCTCCTCGCTCATCAGCTCCGGCCGCAGCTCGATGAACCAGAAGCGCCCGGTCTGGTTGGTGATATGCGTTTTCGCCTCATACAGCACCTGACCGTCGCGCATCACCACCCGCACCTCAAAGGGGTCGCGCACCGTCCACATGTAGCGCCCCAGGTCGGCGTCGGGCAGCAGCAGCTCGGCGTAGAAGCCGGGCTGGTGGAAGCCCCCGGGGGCCTCCGTGAAGCTCGACAGCTCCTGCGTGCCGGCCCGGCGTTCGCGGGCGACGTTCAGCGCCCAGGAATCACGGGAGCCCTCATCGAGTGCAAGTTGCACGAATGGGATCGCCGCCTCCACCGTCCAGGAGTCCTCGCCCCGGGCCACCGCCGCCTGCCAGTCGCAGTCCCACTCCAGGAAACGCACGTTGCCGCCCTGGCGAAGCTGCGCGTCATACAGCGTGCCCAGCGGGTTCACGGTGAAGTGATAGTACTCCACCCGGTCTCCCGTCGGGTCCACCATCAGCTCCACGCAGTCATCGGCGTGGACCTTGCCGTCGCGTTCGGTAACGGTGGCCTTGAGCTGGTCCATGTTCGGCTCCATACACCGCACGGCGAAGTAGAGCCGGGCGTCGTCGAAGGCCATCGCGAACTGCGTCTGCGCCTCGGCCGGCGTCTCCGTCTCGCCCAGCAGCGTGAAGCCCGAATACCACTGGGCCTGCTGCCACAGCGGCTCCTCGAGCCTCCCGTCGAGCTCGGGGGCAGCATCGGCCCTTGTCGCCGTCACCGTCGGCTGAGCCGCCGCCGGGATGCCTACTGCTGCGACCAGCGCTGCAACCAGTGAAGTCTGCCAGAGGCTCATGATGACTTCCCTGCCTTCGCGCGCGTGATCATGTCCGGTGTCTCTTCTTCCAGATTGCTTCGCCCCACGGCCCACGCCACCTTCACGGGCGCTGAGCGTCCTCTCGTCAGGAGCGGGCATCCAGTGCCGGGGAGCCCGCGTGTGAGCCGGTGGAGGAGGCGGCAGGGGCCACGGCGAAGCGGCGGCCACGACGGCTGCGCACAACGTCCGGAACGCAGGGAGGGCCCGGTTATGGAGCGGGTCAGGCACGGAGTCATCGGCATCGGCTGGTTCGGCGAGAAGCACTGCGAGGCGATCGACGCCATCCCGAACATGGAGCTTTACGCCATCTGCACGCGCACCGAGTCCCGGCTCGAGGAGGTCGCGGAGCGCTTCAACGTGCCCCACGTCTACACTGACTACACTGAGATGCTGCAGAATCCGGAGCTGCAGTCGGTGAGCATCACGACCATGTGGGACTTCCACGCGCCCCCGTCGCTGGCGGCGCTGGAGGCCGACAAGCACGTCTTCTGCGAGAAGCCCATGGCCTCCACCGTTCAGGACTGCCAGGCCATGGTGGACGCCGCCAACGCCTCGGACCGCTACTTCATGGTGGGGCACATCTGCCGCTTCAACCCCCGCTACGCCATGGCGAAGCGCCAGTGCGAGGAGGGCAAGCTGGGGCGCATCGTCTCGATGTACGCCCGGCGGAACATCCCCCAGTGGGTCACCGAGGGCGTGCTGCCCAAGATCGGCCCCATCGTCGGCGATGGCGTGCACGACATGGACATCATGCTGTGGTGCTCGGGCCTCAAGCCCGTAAAGGTCTACGCGCGCACGGTCACCGTCCGCGACCTGGGCAACGCGGACCTGGGCTGGAGCATGTTCACCATGGACAACGGGGCGGTCGCGGTGCTAGAGAACGTGTGGTTTCTGCCCGACACCACCGCCATGCAGATCGATGAGCGGATGGAGATCTGCGGCACCGACGGCTCAATCCACGTCCAGGAGGTCGCGCCGAGTCTCGCGGTATGCGACGGCGAGGGCTGGCACTACCCCGACACCACCTACTGGGCGACGCTGCACGGGAGGCTGAAGGGGGCGCTGGTGGATGAGCTGCGCTACTTCGGCGACTGCATCCAGCTCGGCGAGAAGCCGACGATCATCACGCCCGAGGAGTCCATGGCGGCGGTGAAGGCCTGCCTGGCGGCCCGGGAGTCCGCCGAGAAAAAGCAGGAGATCGAGATCGAGTGGTAGCGGACGCCCGCGGCCACACGAAGCTGCCGGGCCGCTGACCGTCAGCCCTGCGTAGCCTCCGCCTCCGGCGGGAAGTCATCCGGCAACCACGCCGGCAGGTCGGCGATGGACGCGCGCGCCTGCTCGGACGTGGGCACGCCCCACGCCTCGAAGAACGGGCCGAGGTCCCGCCCCACATGTCGCGAGAAGCGCACCAGCCACTGGTCGCGCTTCTCGTCGTCGCTCCTGGGGCGCTCGTCGTCGGGCAGGTCGCGATACTCGGCGAAAACCTCCCGGAAGGCCTCCCAGCCGAAGGCCTGCTGGAGCTGCACGTACATCTTCAGCGCCAGGAACGGGTCGCGCTTCCAGCGCTCGAAGGGAGCACCCTGCGCGAAGTACTCCCGCATCTTCTCGCTCATCCGCTCTCCACTGAGGTTCTGGTGGGAGGAGCCGGGGTCCTTGCCGCAGACCCGGTCGAAGATGTAGAGAGTGAAGAGGTTCACGGTGACCTCGCCCGTGCCGCCAAACGTCCACTCCGGGGCCTGGTGCATGTGCCCCATCTCATGCCAGAAGCCCCAGTCGCCCTCCGCGGCGAGGTGCCGGGCATCGACCAGCCGCGCGGCGGTCTGCAGCGGAATCATGATGGGGTAGCCGGCGTGCATCCACCCGGCCGAGATCTGCACGTCGGCGCAGTAGCGCAGCGGCCGCTCACGCCGGTGGCTCGGATAGGCCGCCAGATCCGCGTAGAGGTCCATGATGCGGTCCCACAGCATCATCAGTTGCCTGGGGTCCTCCAGGTCGCGCACCACGTCGGACGGGACCGTGAGGATGACCTTGCTCGTGGCCAGCTCCGCCCGGGGCGCCGGCAGCTTTCGCAGCTCCGAGCGCCACTGCCCCAGATCAGTCGCGCCCAGCACGAAGAAGGGCGCCTCCACGACGTTGTGGACCGTCACGGGTGCGGTGCCGTGCGAGCAGCCCCGCGGCACAGTGATGTAGATCAGCCCGCCGAAGGCGCTGGCGGCCTTCACCTCGGAGGAGTCCAGCGGCCAGGCGCGCGACACCTCCGGCGCCCGCTTCCATGAGTTCTTGTGCCACAGGTGGTCGGTCGATGAGCCAATGCGCACCCCCAGCGAGCCATCAGCGACCTCGTCCGGCAGCTCGACGCGGATCACATCGCCCGGAGCGGCGTAGAGCCCGGTGCTGCACCATCCGTGGACGCCCGTGTCCACCGCGAAGCTCCGGCTCACCCGGGGAGCGTGATCGGGGACCGCGCCCGGATAGGCCGCGGCCGCCGGGTGCGCGGTCACGGCATCGGCCGGCCTACGCATCGCCTCCTCCACATCCCAGGTCAGCGCCAGGCGGTCCAGCACCTCCGCAGCGACAACAGGGTCCTCGGCTGTGGGCACGATGCGGCCGCGCCGGTCGGCCACGGCCTCAGCGATGCGCGGCCGCAGAAGCTCGTCATTCGGCGGAAGCGCATCGAGTGTCCGCGACAGGAGCGCCCCGGCCGCGGCCCGCTGCTCCTCGCCAAGCTCCCGCTCCCCCGCCTCATATGCCAGCACCGCGTCGAGTGCACTGGAGGCATTGGTCAGCGGGGAGGGCGGCTCACCGACCGCATAGCCCTCGTCACAGGTGCGCGCCAGCGATCCGTCGAGCCACACAATGCCCATGGGCGCCAAGAGCCGGTTGGTGAGGCTGTCCTCAGCCAGCGTCTTCCCGGGGTTGAGTTGCAGCCAGCCCCAGCCCAGGAATCCAGCCACCAGCCCACCGCCGTCCGCGACGAACCCTGCAAGCTCGTCGATGAGCTCCGCCGGCGCCTGGTCGGGCGTGAGGACCACGACATCCAGGCCCAAGAGATCGCGCAGGTCGGTCTGCACGGCGGTCAGCCCACGCTCGCGCAACGGCTCCAGGAGGTTCTCATGGCGGAAGACCCCCACAGTCGGATCATCGCTGCCCGCCGCCCAGCGAATGGCGTTGACCAGCAGCCGGCCGGTCTGACCCATCTCCAGCGCGGCGGGGTCCAGGAAGCTGTCCTTGCCCAGAGCCACGGCCCTGCCGCCGCCGAGGCGCGTTGCCGCCACGATGGGCAGCGGCACACCGTCCGCATCGCCGGTGACGACCGCGAAGGCATCGAGGCCGAAGGCCGCCACCGGCCCCGGCAGGCCGGGCGCATCGATGGTCGAGACTCCCTCACAGATCGCTCCCACGTCAGCACTATCGGCACACGCTCCCGTGGCGATCGCCGCCAGCAGCATCGCCGCCACGCTCGCGCGCCGGATATACCCGGAACTCATCTCTCTCCTCCGCCCTCTCAGCGCACCCATTGCGCCACGCAGCCCACCTCTCGCGGCCCGAGGCGGGTGCTGATGATGGCCTGCCCGTCGCGGATCTCCGGCTGCAGCATCTCGCCCGTCCAGAGGTCAACATAGCGCGCCTCGGGGACATGCTCGACGCTCAGCACCGGGCCGTCGTAGCTCAGATGCGCCGTGTTGTAGAGCGTCCAGACGGTGCCCCGCTCGCAGCGAAACTCGTTGGCGTGCAGCTCACCGGCCAGCGTCGGCACCAGAGGCGTGACATCCATGGACGTGAAGGCGTCGCGGTTCTCACGCATGATGCGGTGCGTCTTCGCGATCAACTCCAGCACGCGCGGGCCGAACCAGTCCTCCGGGATGCCCTCCAGCCAGATTGCCTCACCGTTGAAGAAGACGCGCATCACGGCCTCGGCGTTGGTGCCCAGCGGCCGGTCGCAGACGATGATCTCGATGGTTTTGAAGTCCGGGATGGCGAACCGGAAGAGGTTCAGGTGGGTGGGCGAGAGGCGGTCCTGCGCCCGGGAGATGTTGTACGTAAAGCTGCCATCCTGGTACTGGGAGGTCACGTCGCAGGGCGTCTCCTCAGTGTACAGCGCGGTGGTCGGCTCGATGGCCTCGCGCACCGCGCGGGTGGTCTGCAGCTCACCCCAGGTCGGGCCGGCGGGCACGGGGTGCGGATGGTCCTCGCGCCAGCAGATCTTGCGGGCGTTGGCGAAGCCGTACTGGTCGATGTAGAAGCCCCGGTTGCCCACCTCCCGCTGCACGCGCTCGTAGACGCCCGCCAGGTACTCGCGCCATTCGGGGTGACTCGAGCACATGTTCATGC